>JBOHSP010000207.1:0-15288 GCA_050733275.1 Gemmatimonadales bacterium | reverse complement strand
CTGGAGCCCTGGATGTTTGGTTATCCCCGGGCTACCGCCCGGGGTCAGACAATCCAAGGCCCCCTCTCGGGCTTGTGTTTACCCCGGGCTGCCGCCCGGGGTCAGAGACCCTCATGAGACTCGGGCGCATCGCCTACATCAACTGCGCGCCCGTCTACAGCGCGATCGACCGGGGCCTTGTGCCGGCCCCGGGGGAGCTGGTGACTGGCACGCCCGCCGAGCTGAACGATCTGCTGGTCGCGGGGGAGCTGGACGTCAGCGTGATCAGCGCCGTCGAGTACGCGCGGCACGCGAAGTCGCTGCTGCTCCTCCCCGATCTCGCCGTGTCGTGCGACGGGCCGGTGCGGAGCGTCGCGCTGTTCAGTAGACGGCCGGTCGGACAGTTGGACGGCCGGACGGTGCTGCTGTCGGCGTCCTCCCGCACATCCGTGGCGCTGCTCGAGCTGCTGTGCCGTGAGGTGTGGAAGATGCGGCCGCGGTTCGCCGAGGCCCGCGCCGAGTCGTCGGATCTCGAGGGGCTGGCGGGGCTGCCCCATGACGCCGTCCTGGTCATCGGCGACGCCGCGTTGCTGCTGGCCACGCGCGGCGCCTACGCGCACCGCTACGACCTGGGCGAGGTGTGGAAGCGCTGGACCGGCCTGCCGTTCGTGTTCGCGGTGTGGGCGGCGCGCCGGGTGGCCGATCCCGCCGCCGTGCGGCGGGCCCACGCCAGCCTGCTCGCCTCCCGCGCCTGGGGCCTCGCGCACCTCGAAGACCTCGCCGCCGACGCCGCGCAGGCGACCGGCGTCGCGCTCCCGGCGTGCCGCGCGTACCTCGGCGGCCTGGATTACGGCTTGACGTACAAGCACCTGGCCGGGCTGACCGACTTCTTCCGCCGGCTCGCGGCGGACGGCATCGTGCCCGACGGGTCGCTCCAATTCCTCCAGGTGGCGTGACGATGGTCGACCGGACGAGCGCCGAGTTTCGCTCCTATGTTGAGCTGTACGAGCGGGCACCGCTGCTCGAGCTGGGCCGGCTCGCCGACCAGACGCGCTGGCGGCTGCACCCCGAGAACGTGGTCAGCTACATCATCGACCGGAACATCAATTACACGAACGTCTGCGTCGCCGACTGCAAGTTCTGCGCGTTTTACCGGAGCCCCAAGCACCCCGAAGGCTATCTGCTGTCGTACGAAGAGATCGGGCGCAAGATCGACGAGCTGAAAGCGCTGGGCGGCGTGCAGGTCCTGATGCAGGGGGGGCACAACCCCTACGTCCCGTTCGCGTGGTACCTCGACCTGCTGCGCTACATCAAGCGCCATCACCCGATTCACATCCACGGCTTCTCGCCGTCGGAGGTGGACTTCTTTGCGGGCCGCTTCGGCATGACGATCGAAGACGTGATCCGCGAGCTCGTGGCCGCTGGGCTCGATTCGATCCCCGGTGGGGGCGGCGAGATCCTGGTGCAGGACGTGCGCGACCGCGTGGCCCGCAAGAAGGCCGGCGCGGACCGCTGGCTCGAGGTGATGGAAATCGCCCACCGGCTCGGCCTCAAGACATCGGTCACGATGATGTACGGTCTGGGGGAATCGCTCGCCGATCGGATCGAGCACCTGTTCCGCGTGCGCGAGGTCCAGCGGCGCACCGGCGGGTTCACGGCGTTCATTTGCTGGCCGCTGCAACCGGAGAATTCCGAGCTCGCGCACCTTCCCAAGACCGACGCCGTGACCTACCTGCGGACGCAGGCGATCGCGCGCATCGTGCTCGAGGAGGTCCCCAATATCCAGGCGTCCTGGGTCACGATGGGAATGAAGGTCGGGCAGGTGGCGCTGCGCTTCGGGGCCAACGACTTCGGGTCCCTGATGATGGAGGAGAACGTCGTCTCGGCCGCGGGGACGACGTACCGGACCACGCTGAGCGAAATGCAGCGCCTGATCGCCGACGCTGGATACACGCCCAAGAAACGGAAGCAGGATTACACGATTCTCGAGGATGCCGCCTAGTGCCTGACGTTCTTATTCTCGTCGGATCTGAGTCCGACAAGCCGCGCATCGAGCCGGCGTTCGAGATTCTGTCGAAGGCCGGCTTTTCGTACGAGTTCTACGCCTCGTCGGCGCATCGCCAACCTGAACAGACGGGTGACCTGGTCAAGAATGCCCGGAAGAAGGGGTTCAAGGTCGTGATCGCCGGGGCAGGGCTGTCGGCGGCGTTGCCGGGGTTCGCCGCGTCGCTCACGGATCTTCCCGTCATTGGCGTGCCCTTCGCGGTCGGCCCGTTGAACGGGCTCGATGCGTTGCTCGCGACGGTGCAGGTGCCGCCAGGCGTGCCGGTGGCAACCGTGGGGATCGACAATGCGAAGAACGCCGCGCACCTCGCGATCCGGATTCTGAAGGCCTGATGCGTGTCGGCATCGGCTACGACTCCCACCGGTTCGCGCCGGGCCGCCGGCTGGTCCTCGGCGGCGTCGAGATCCCGCACGGCCAGGGGCTGGCGGGGCATTCCGATGCCGACGCGGTCGCCCACGCCCTCACGGACGCGCTGCTCGGCGCCGCGGGCCTCGGCGACATCGGCCGGATGTTCCCGAACGACGACCCCCGCTGGAAGGACGCGAGCTCGCTGCACCTCCTGAAGCAGGCGCTCGGGCGCATCGTCGCGGCCGGCTTTCGTTTCGGGCACGCCGACGTCACAGTGATCGCGGAGCAGCCCCGGCTCGCGCCGCACGTCGAGGCGATGGAGCGGAATCTCGCCGACACACTGTCCGCGGGGCCGGCCCACGTGTCCGTCAAGGCCAAGACGAACGAAGGGATGGGTTGGATCGGCCGCGGGGAAGGAATCGCCGTGCTCGCAGTCGCCACGCTGGACGAGTCGCCCCGCCCCTGAGCGACTTCATCGCCTTCCTCGAAGGCCTGCCGCCCCGGCCGCTGTACGCGCTGATCACCGCGCTGGCCGGCGTCGAGAACATCTTTCCCCCCGTGCCCGCCGACACCGCCGTCGCCCTGGGCGCGTTTCTCGCCGGCCGCGGCTTGCTGAATCCCTGGCTGGTGTTCGCGCTGACGTGGGGAGCCAACGTCGGGACCGGCACGGCCGTGTATGTCCTCGGCCGCCGCCACGGGCGCGCGGTGTTCCGCGGCGTGCTGGGCCGCCGGCTGTTCTCCGACCATACCATCGCGCATATCGAGGAGCAGTATCGCCGCCACGGGACGTGGGGCATCTTCGTGTCGCGCCTGCTGCCGGTGTGGCGCGGGGTCGTGATGCCGTTCGCCGGCATCGCCCGCGTCCCGGCCTGGCGCGCGCTCCTGCCCCTCGCGCTCGCCTCCGCGATCTACTACGGCGCCCTCACGCTTCTCGTGGCGTCTCTCGGCACCAATCTCGATGTCGTGCTGCGCATGCTCGCCCGCGTGAACCTCGTGCTCGGCCTGATCGCCGGCGCGCTCCTGGTGCTCGTCGTTCGATGGATCGTCCGGCGCCTGAAGCACTGACGCGCGCGTTCCATCTCGAACGCTTCCGCGACTACCTCGCGCTCGAGGCCGGCCACAGCCGTCACACTGTCGAGAACTACCTGCGCGACACCCGCCGCCTCGCCGAATACGCGGCGGCGCGGGCCCCGGGGTCGGCCGGCCCCGATCGCCTCAGCGCGGCGCAGCTGCGGGAGTTCATCTACGTGCTCAAGGACCTCGGCCTGGCCCCAGCGACGATCCGGCGGCAGGTGTCCGCGGTGCGCACCTACTTCAGGTTCCTGGTCGGCGAGGGGCTGGCGACGCGCGATCCGAGCGAGCGCCTCGAATCGCCCAAGGGGTGGCGCACCCTGCCGACAGTGCTCACCCACGCCGAGGTCGAGCGGCTGCTGGCCGCGCCCAATACCGACGCGCCGCTCGCTATTCGCGACCGCGCCTTGCTCGAGCTCGCCTACGCCACGGGCGCCCGCGTTTCCGAGCTGGTCTCGCTCAAGCCCGAGGATATTCTGTTCTCGGAAGGGCTGGCGCGCGTCTTCGGCAAGGGCGCGAAGCAGCGGCTGGTGCCGGTGGGGCGGCGCGCCCTGGGCGCCGTCGCCCTGTACACGCGCGAGCTCCGTCCCACGCTCGACCGCGGCAAGAGTCGCGGGATGCTATTCCTCAACGCGCGCGGCACGCCGCTGTCGCGCGTCGGCGCCTGGGGGATCATCCGGGCGACCGCGCGCCTCGCCGGCATCACGAAGCGGGTCACGCCGCACACGCTGCGGCACACCTTCGCCACCCACCTGCTGGAAGGCGGCGCGGACTTGCGCGCAGTCCAGGAGATGCTGGGACACGCGGACCTCTCCACCACGCAGTTGTACACGCACGTCGACCGGGACTACCTGCGCACGGTCCACAAGCATTACCACCCTCGGGCGTAGCGACGCGCGGGGCAGGGGGCACAGCGCACGCGCGCAGGGGTATGCACGGCCATGCGCTGGGCCCCCGGTCACCGGAGTCCCCATGTCGACGATCGCCGCGCCCACCGAGCACTCGGCGGCCTGGGCCTGGGGCGTCTCGGCGTCGGCGGCATCGTGCTGCTGTTGCTGCTCAGTCTCATGTTCAAACGCGACTTCTTCACGCTGGTGTCGGACGGCGACGCCGCGCCGCTCGCCGGAACGCTCGAGACGACGCCGGAGGAGGAGCGGCTCGTGGCGTTCGTGTCGTTCGTGTTCGATACCGCCCAGAGCACCTGGACGGGCATCCTCGAACGCGAGGGCAGTCGCTATCAGCCCGCCCGGCTGGTGCTGTTCCGGGACGCCGTGCAGTCGGCGTGCGGGTTCGCGCAGGCGGTCACGGGGCCGTTCTACTGTCCGGCGGACGCGCGGGTGTATATCGACCTCGGGTTCTATGACGAGCTGAGCCGGCAGTTCGGCGCCCCGGGAGATTTCGCGCAGGCCTACGTGCTCGCGCACGAGGTCGGTCATCACGTGCAGCAGCTACTCGGTGAGCGGCGCGCCGGGCCCGCCAACGCCCAGTCCGTCCGCACCGAGCTGCAGGCCGACTGCTTCGCGGGAATCTGGGGCCACCACATGGCGCGCCAGGGCCTGCTCGAGCCGGGGGATGTCGAGGAGGGACTCGGGGCGGCCGCGGCCGTGGGCGATGACCGGCTGCAGCGCATGGCCGGCGGCCCCGTGAGCCCGGACGACTTCACGCACGGCACGGCGGTCGAGCGGGCCACCGCGTTCCGCCGCGGCCTGGAGTCGGGCCGGCTCGACGCCTGTCCGGGCTAGTATCCCATCCTCCGTATTGTCGTTCCTCGGTTGGATAGCGGCGGCGACGCCCGCGTTTACATTGCGAACACCCCTTCCCTCAATCGTGCGACCATGGCCCAGACCTTCCGCGAGTTCGTCCTGCGGGGAAACGTCGTCGACCTCGCGGTGGCCGTCATCATCGGCGCGGCGTTCATTCGCATCGTGAATTCACTGGTCGAAGACGTGATCATGCCCCCGATCGGGCTGCTGCTCGGCAATGTCGATTTCGTGAATCTGTTCGTCGTCCTGAAGGAAGGTGCCAGGGCCGGCCCGTACGCGACCCTCGCCCAGGCGAAAGCGGCGGGTGCGACCACGATCAACTACGGGGCGTTCCTCGGCACGCTCGTCACGTTCCTGATCGTGGCGTTGGTGGTGTTCTGGATCGTGCGCGCCGCCGGCCGGATGGCGCCGCCCAAGCCGGCGGTGGCGACCACGAAGGAGTGCCCGTATTGCCTCTCCACCATCCCGCTCAAGGCGGTGAAATGCGCCCACTGCGGCTCGGCCTTGAGCTGAGTCGTCCTTTTGGACTAGCCCGCGTTTCACCAATTCGAACGATGCGGCTCCGCGGGATTGACCTAGCATTGCACACATATGCTTGACGCGAATCGATTCCCCCGGGTCAACGAAGAAGCGGGCCCGGCGCCGCTGTACGGCCGCGCCGCGATTCATCTCAAGGGCGACGCGGCTGAACGCAACCGCAGCGCCCGCGCCCTGCGCGCCTCCGAGCTGCGGTACCGCCGCGTCTTCGAGACCGCGCCATTCGGCATCCTGGTGCTCGACGCGGAAACCGGCGTCATCATCGACGCCAACCCCTCCGTCGCCGAGCTGCTCGGCTATCGCGCGACGGAGCTGGTGGACCAGCCGTTGTGGAGTGTCCGCGCGTTCCGCAACGTCGCCGCCAGCAAACATCACTTCCGCGAGCTGCTGTTCCAGGAGGCGGTACGCTACGACGACCTCCCGCTCGAGACGCGGGGCGGCGGCATCAGGCACGTGGAGCTGGTGAGCACGCTGTATCTCGCCGACGGCCGGCCGTTCGTGCAGTGCGCGATCCGTGACATCACCTCGCGGGTCCGGGAGGAGCAGGGGGAGCGTGAGGCGCAGGAGGACCTCGTCGCCACGATTGCCGCCCTCCGCGAGGCGGATCCCGCCACGCGCGATGAGGTCACCGGGCTGTTGACGTCGGGCCATCTCGAGGAGGCCCTCACGCGGGAGCTGCACCGCGCCCGCCGCGGCAATCTCTCGCTCACGGTCGCGCTGCTCGAGGTGGACGCGTTCGACCGGGTGGTGCAGGTGTTCGGGCGCGCCGCCGCGGATGCGCTGCTGCGCGAGGTGGGTCGGCTGCTGCGCGAGCAGCTGCGCAAGAGTGACCTGGCGTGTCGCTACAGCGGGGGCAGCGGCGCCGCGTTCGCGCTCGTCCTGCCGCAGTCCGCGCCGGAGCGCACACTCGAGCGGCTGGAGGAACTGCGCCGCGCCGTGCGCGGTCTGGAGCTGCGCCACGACGGTCGCCTGATCGACCCCGCCACCCTGTCGGCGGGGGTGGTGAATGCGGGACCTTCCGCCACCAGCGCCGGCCTGCTGGCACGCGCCCGGTCCGCCCTGACGAGCGCCCGGCGCGAGGGCGGAGACCGCATTGCCGGACATCCGGAGGCCGACGCCTAGCCTGACGCTGCCGGAGGCCCTCGGCGCCCGTGGATTGGGCGCCCCCGGTTGCTGACCCGCCGCGCCCGCGCTCGTCCCGGAGAAACGCTGTGAGCAAACTGCTGCGAGGGCTGGTGGCGGGGTGGGGGGCGAAAAAGCTCGGCGGCGGCTGCATCTCGACCATCCTCATTTTTCTCCTGCTGTGGTGGCTCCTGGGCCAGTTCGGCGTATTCCAGTAGCCGACGGCTCGACCTAGGCGTCCGCCGGCGGGGGAGGCATATTCCGCACCCTCCCTCACACCCAGAGGACGCGATGAAATCCGCAACGCTCTCGTTTCTGACACTGCTGGCCCTGGTCCCGGCCGCGCCGCTCGCGGCACAGACGGCCGCCCCCACCGGTGTGCGTGGCGACCTGATCGCCCAGCTCGACGAGGCCGCGACCAAGCTGGAGCAGCTCGGCGAGGCCATCCCGCAGGACAAGTACGGCTGGCGCCCCGGCACCGGCGTGCGCTCGGTCGGAGAAGTGCTCATGCACGTGGCCAATGGCAACTACTACCTCCTCGGGATGGCCGGGATCAGCGCTCCAGAGGGCGCCATGGGCTCGGAGAACGCGGTGACCGACCGCGCCCAGGTGGTCGAGCGCATGCGCACGTCGTTCGAGCACGTGCGCAACGCGATTCGTGGCATGAGCGATGCAGAGCTCGACAAGCCGGCGACCATGTTCGGCCGCCAGACGACGAACCGCAATGTGCTGCTCACAACCGTCAGCCACGCGCACGAGCACCTCGGCCAGCTCATCGCCTACGCGCGCACCAACGGGGTCACGCCGCCCTGGTCGAGCGGGGCGCAATAGCGCGAATGATCAATGATCAATGACAATGTCCAATGATCAAATCATCAGCGATCGTTGGTCATTGATCATTGATCATTGATCATTCGAGTACCCGATGCTCTTCGTTCTCGACAACTACGACTCGTTCACCTACAACCTCGTTCAGTATTTGGGCGAGTTGCGGCCGGACGAGCCGCCGGTGGTGTATCGCAATGACGCGGTGAGCGTCGCCGATGTGGCGGCGCTCAAGCCCACCGCCGTCGTCCTCTCGCCCGGTCCCAAGACGCCCGCCGAGGCGGGCATTCTGGTGCCGCTGGTGCGGGCGCTCGCGGGGACGGTGCCGATCCTGGGGGTGTGTCTGGGCCACCAGGCGATCGGTGAGGCGTTCGGGGGCACGATCGTCCGCGCCCCGCGCCTGATGCACGGCAAGACCTGTCCGGTGGTGCACTCGGAGGACGAGTTGTTCGACGGAATCCCGAGTCCGTTCACCGCGATGCGCTACCACTCGCTCGCCGTCGACCCCCACTCGCTCCCTCCCGAGCTCGTGGTGACGGCGATGAGCGCCGACCGGCCGGGTGAGGACGCGGAAATCATGGCGATGAAGCACCGCGACCATCCGACGTACGGCGTGCAGTTCCACCCCGAATCGATCGGCACCGAACATGGGAAGCGGCTGCTCGAGAACTTCCTGCGCGTGGTGCGATCCGCCGGAGCGCTGCGATGACGGCATGCCCATCCATCTGCTGTACTGGACGGCGTGGGCGGAGGAGGACGGGACGGTCCGCCGCTGGCGGCCGCGCTCGCGACGTAAGATCAGGCAAGGCAAGGGGGTAGTGGCCTAGACGCAACGGCACAGATTTTGTATCTTCCTCCGTGCCCGTCCTTGGCGTGATTCCTGCACGGCTGGGCTCCAGCCGTCTCCCCCGCAAGCCGCTCCTCCCTCTTGCAGGCGAACCTCTTGTCCTCTGGGTGACGCGCCGCGTGGCCGAGATCGCGGTTTGCGATCGGCTGGTCGTGGCGACGGACGCCGCAGAGATCGCCGCCGTCGTACGGCAGGCGGGATTCGAAGCCGTGCTGACGTCGCCGGACCATGCGTCGGGCACGGAGCGTGTGGCCGAAATCATTGCCAAGCCTGGGTTTGGCACGTTCACGCAGATTCTCAACGTGCAGGGCGATGAGCCGTTCGTGGCTTCCGACGCGGTGCGGGGCGCCCTGGCGTGTGTGGAGCGGGGTGACCCGATCGGGACGGCCGCCGGCTCGCTCGACGCCGCCCTGGCGCCGGATCCCAGCCGCGTCAAGGTCGTCGTGGACCTTCGGGGGCACGCGGTGTACTTCTCGCGGGCTCCCATCCCATTCGATCGCGATGCCAGTGGCACCGTCATTTACCATCAGCACGTCGGGGTTTACGCCTACACTCGGGAAGCGCTCGAGCGCTGGGTGCGGCTTCCGCCGGTACCCGCGGAGCGCTGGGAACGACTCGAGCAGTTGCGCCCGCTGCTGCACGGCATGTCCATCGGCGTCACGCTGTACGACGGGGCACCCGCGCCCGGGATCGATACGCCGGCGGATCTCGCGTGGGCCGAGGCCGCCGTCACCCGCCACCTGAAGGAGGTGAGTCCGTGAGCTCGACGAAGTATGTCTTCGTGACGGGCGGCGTGGTCAGCTCCCTTGGCAAGGGGATTGCCGCCGCGTCGCTCGGCCGGTTGCTGGCGGAGCGCGGGCTCAAGGTGACGATCCAGAAGTTCGATCCCTACATCAACGTCGATCCGGGGACGATGTCGCCGTTCCAGCACGGCGAGGTCTACGTGACCGACGACGGCGCCGAGACCGATCTCGATCTGGGGCACTACGAGCGGTTCATCGACCGCTCGCTGTCGCAGGTCAACAACGTCACGACCGGCCGGATCTACCTCTCCGTCATCACCAAGGAGCGGCGCGGCGAGTATCTCGGCTCCACGGTGCAGGTGATCCCGCACATCACCGACGAGATCAAGGCGGCGATCCGGCGGCTGGCGCCCGATCACGACGTCGTCATCACGGAGATCGGCGGGACGGTCGGCGACATCGAATCGCTGCCGTTCCTCGAGGCGATCCGCCAGTTCCGCCAGGAAGTCGGCCGCGACAACACGCTGTTCATCCACCTCACGCTGGTGCCGTTCATCGCCGCGACCGCCGAGCTCAAGACCAAGCCGACGCAACACTCGGTGCGCGAGCTGATGCAGATCGGAATCCAGCCCGACATTCTCGTGTGCCGCACCGAGCGGCCGTTGTCGGAGGAGCTGAAGCGCAAGATCGCCCAGTTCTGCAATGTGGACTTCGGATGCGTCGTGGAGAGCCCCGACGTCCGGTCGATCTACGAGATTCCGCTGCGCCTCCACGAGCAGGGGCTCGACAAGGAAGTCTGCAACCGGCTGCACGTCGAGACGAAGGAGCCCGACCTGCGCGCCTGGGCCGCGATGGTCGAGAAGATCCTGCGTCCGCCCCAGCAGGTGCGCATCGCCGTGGTGGGCAAGTACACCGAGCTCGCCGACAGCTACAAGAGCATCCACGAAGCGCTGGTGCACGGCGGGATCGCGAACGAGGCCGGCGTGCGCATCGAGTGGATCGCCTCCGACCGCTTCACCGATGCGGAAACCGCCGGCGAGCTGCTCGGCGGGTACGACGGGCTGCTGGTCCCCGGGGGATTCGGCGTGCGCGGCGTGGACGGCATGCTGGAGGCGATCCGCTGGGTGCGCGAGCACAAGGTGCCGTTCTTCGGCATCTGCCTCGGGCTGCAGACGGCCATCGTCGAGTTCGCGCGCAACGTCTGCAACCTCCCCGATACCAACTCGAGCGAGTTCGCGCCCGAATGCGAGAATCCGGTGATCGCGCTGATGCGCTCCCAGGAAGGCATTCAGGAGATGGGCGGCACCATGCGGCTCGGCGCGTATCCCTGCCGGCTGCGCCCGGGCTCGCGCGCGGCGCAGATCTACGGCGCCACCGAGGTGAGCGAGCGCCACCGGCACCGCTACGAGGTCGCGAACGCCTACCGCGACGTCCTGGCCGAGTACGGGATGCGCGCCTCCGGTCTGTCGCCCGATGGCTCGCTGGTCGAGATGATCGAGCTGCCCGACCACCCCTGGTTCATCGGCTGCCAGTTCCATCCCGAGCTCAAGTCGCGGCCGATGCACCCGCATCCGCTGTTCGCGAGCTTCATCGGCGCGGCGCGCGAGTACGGCAAGCGGCATCCCCGTCCCGCCGAGCGGGCCGAGAGCCGCACGGCCGCGCCGCAGCTCGCCGAACTCCACGACTGAGATGGCGGGGCCACGAGCCGTGCGCTTCGAGGGAGGGGTAGGGTCCCCATTTCTCATCGCGGGCCCCTGCGTCCTCGAGTCCGACGCGCTGAACCTGCGTGTCGCCGAGGCCCTGGCGGAGCTGGGCACCCGCCTCGGCCTCCCCGTCATCTACAAGGCCTCCTACGACAAGGCGAACCGCTCGCGCCTCGGCGCCGCCCGCGGCCCCGGCCTCGCCGCCGGGCTGCGCGCGCTGGAACGCGTGCGGACGGCGACGGACCTGCCGATCCTGACCGACGTGCACGAGCCGGGTCAGGTCGCGGCCGCGGCCGACGTGGCCGACGTGCTCCAGATCCCCGCGTTCCTGTGCCGCCAGACGGACCTGCTGGTCGCGGCGGGGCGCGCCGGACGGCCGGTCAACATCAAGAAGGGGCAGTGGCTGGCCGCCGACGAGATGCGCGGCGCCGTCGAGAAGGTGCGGGCCGGCGGGCCACCCGACGTGGCGGTGACCGAACGGGGAACCTTCTTCGGCTACGGCGACCTCGTCGTGGACATGCGCAGCTTCGCGCGGTTGCGCGCGGCGTGCGACGCGGCCGTGATCTTCGATGCGACGCATGCGGTGCAGCAGCCGGGGCGCGGCGCCGGCGGCGCGAGCGGCGGCGAGCGCGCCTTCATTCCCCCGCTGCTCTATGCCGCCGCGGCCGCCGGGGCCGACGGGTTCTTCCTCGAGACACACCCCGATCCCACCCACGCGCCGTCCGACGGGCCGAACATGGTACCGCTCGAGGACCTCGAGGGCGTCGTCCGGGTGGCCGTGGACATCTGGCAGCGCGCGCGCGAGGCCGTCCGTGCTTGACGCCGCGCTGGCCCGGCGCATCCAGCTGATCGGCCTGGACGTCGATGGCGTGCTGACTGACGGTGGGCTGTACATCGGCCACGAGGACGGCCGGCCGGTCGAGCTCAAGCGGTTTCACATCCAGGATGGTCTGGGAATCAAGTTCCTGGGCCAGGCCGGCGTTCGGGTGGCGTTCGTGAGCGCGCGACGCTCCGGTGCCACCGATCAGCGCGCCCGCGAGCTCCGCGTGGAAGATGTGATCCAGGACAATCACAAACTGCCGGCGTTCGCCGGGCTGCTGGAGCGCCGCGGCGTGAGGTGGGAGGACGCGGCATTCGTCGGTGACGATCTCCCCGAGCTCCGCATTCTCGAGCGCGTTGGGCTGCCCATCGCGGTGGCGAATGCCGCCCCAGAGGTGAAAGCCGCGGCGGCTGTCGTGACCCACGCCGCTGGCGGGAATGGGGCCGTCCGGGAAGTCGCCGAGCTGCTGCTGCGGGCCCGGGGGGTGTGGGACGAGCTGGTGCAGCAATACCTGCGGGAGCGGAGTGATGCCCGAGCCCACGTCGCTGGTTGAGCGCGGCAGGCGCGTCCTGGCGCTCGAGGCGGCCGCGGTGCAGCGCGCGGCCGACGGCCTCGGCGCCGCCTTCGCCCGCGCCGTCGACCTGCTCGCGGCCGCCAAAGGCCGCATCATCGTCTCCGGCGTGGGCAAATCGGGCGTGATCGCCCGGAAGATCGCCGCGACGTTCACCTCGACCGGCACGCCCGCGACGTTCCTGCATCCCGTCGATTCGCTGCACGGCGATCTGGGGATCGTCGGGCGGGACGACGTCGCCATCGTGATCTCGAAAAGCGGCGCCTCCGACGAGCTGTTCGGGCTCGTGAACCAGCTCACGCGGCTCGGGGTCCCGCTCATCGCCGTCACCGGCGACCCGCAATCTGCCCTCGCCCGGCAGGCGAGCGTGGCGCTCGACGCCTCCGTCAGTGAAGAGGCGTGCGCCGAGACGCTCGTCCCCACCGCCAGCACGACGGTCGCCCTCGCGATCGGCGACGCGCTCGCCGTGACGCTGCTCGAGGTGAAGGGCTTCAAGCGGGAGGACTTTGCCGCGCTGCACCCCGGCGGTGCGCTGGGCCGCAAGCTGTTGCTGCGCGTCGCCGACGTGATGCTGACGCGCGACGTCCCGACGCTCACGTCCGAGCGGCCGATGCGCGAGTGCGTCGTGCTGCTCGCCGAAAAGCGCGGCACGGTCATCGTCGTGGACACGGGAGGGACGCTGGCGGGCGTCGTCACGGCCGGGGATCTGACGCGCCTCATGGAGCGCACCGACCGCTTCCTCGACGTCCCGGTCGGCGACGTCATGACGCGCACGCCCAAGACCACCACGGTGGACGAGATGGCCGGCGCAGCGGTCAGCCTGATGGAGCGGCACGGGATCATGGCGTTGCCGGTGCTCGACGGGGGCCGGAAAGTGGTCGGGATCGTGCATCTGCACGACCTGATGAAAGCGGGGGCGGTATGAGCTTCAATAAGGCGTCGAACAGAGGCGTGTTCTTCTACGCCGTTTGTTGGACGATTCTGGCTTGTGATGACGGCACCCGCCCCGTTGCCACGCAGTCGGCGCTGGACAGCGCCGATCAAGTCCTGCTCGGCATGACGCACTACGTCACCGAGAGCGGGGTCCAGCGCGCCCGTGTGCGCGCCGACACAGCGTACTTCTTCACGCCCACGCAGCGTGCAGAGCTCCGCAACGTGCACGTGACGTTCTACGACGCGCAGGGCGTGGCGACGTCCACGCTCACCGCGCGCGAGGGGACGCATTACTGGCGCACGGGCGACATGGAGGCCCGGGGCAACGTGGTGGTGGTCCGCAACAAGGATGGCGGGACGATGCGCACCGCGGTGATGACCTACGATCAGCGGCGCAACGAAGTCAGCTCCGACAGCGCCTTCGTGTTCGATGCGCCGGACCGGCATATCGAAGGGCGCGGCTTTACGTCGGATCCCGAATTCAAGAACATCACCGCCCAAGGTCCTCAAGGGACTGCCGGCGAGTTCATTCTGCCGGATTAGATGAAGATCTTGCTGGTCGTTGCGCTCTCGCTCCAGCAGCCCGGCACTGCCACGGGACGGCCGTGCCGGGTCGCGATCGACTCGATGGGGCGCTTCGCCCAACGCACCAGCGCCAGCGGCGATACGACCATGCACGGTGGGGGAGGGGTCCTGGCTCATTGCGCCGGAACCAGCACGACGATTTCGGCCGACAGCTTTGCCCACCACCCGGCGCCGGGGCGCCTCGACCTCCTCGGCAACGTGCAAATCCGCGACACCGGTCTCGCACTCGACGCCCACTTTGTGAGCTACTTCCTGCGGGACGAGCGGCTCGAGGCCCACAACAACGTCGTCGCCGTGAACCGCGGCAACGGGTCCGTGCTGCGCGGGCCCAACCTGCGCTACTGGCGTGCCGCGCCGGGCATCCGCGACACCGTCGAGATGTACGCCACCGGGCGCCCCACGGTCGAATACCGCGCGGCGGGCGACTCGGGCGCTCCGTCCGCGGACGCCGCGGCCGAGCCGTACGTGATCGTCGGCGATCGCATCCGGTTCAAGGGAGACGACCGGATGTGGGCGGGCGGCCGCGTGACCGTCGACCGCAGCGACTTTGCTTCCCGTTCAGACTCGCTGCTGCTCGACCAGACCCGCGGTTTCGGCGTGCTCACCGGGAGCCGGGGACGGCGTCCATCCGTTCAAGGCCGGGAGACGCGAGGGCGGGCGGCGGCAGGAGGAGGCGGCGCCGACGGCGCGCGGGGCGCGCACAGCTACACGCTGACGGGCACCCGCATCGAGCTGGGTCTCGAAAACCGGGAAGTGCGGCTCGTGAAGGCGCTCGGTGACGGCTACGGCACGGGCGCCGACTGGAATCTCACGGCCGATACCATCCATCTCCTGATCGCGGATCGGGCGCTGCAACAGACGCTCGCCTGGGGCGATTCGCTGCGGCCGCACGCGGTGTCGACGCTCTACACAATGCGGGCGGATTCGCTCGCGATCGATTCGCCCGGGGAAGTGCTGACGGAGATCCGGGCCTTCGAGCGGGCGCTCGCCACGGCGCAACGGGATTCGACCGCCCCCGCCACCGATATCGACTGGATCGCGGGCGACTCCCTGACGGCCCGGTTCGAGCAGGAGGCGGATTCGACCGGACGCGAACGGGCACGGCTGCGTCAGATCGTCGCGCGCGGGTCGGCGCGCGCCCTCACGCACCATCCCGACGAGCGTGACACCACGCTCGCCCCGGCGATCAACTATTCGCGCGGCCAGCGCATCGCGGTCACGCTGAAGACGGAGGGCATCGACCGCGTGGTGGTGACCGGGCGGGCCGACGGCGCGCACTTGGAGCTGCCGCCCCCGCCACCACTCCCCGCCCCGGGCGATACCACGGCCCCGGCGCCGGCCGAGCCGCCGCTCCCGCCGGCTCCGCCGCCCCCTCC
>JBOHSP010000206.1:0-3117 GCA_050733275.1 Gemmatimonadales bacterium | reverse complement strand
GCGCGCACCGGCGCCCGCATCGACGCCGTCGCCGCCGAGATCCGCAGCAGCGACGGCCGGGCGTGGCCGGTGCCATGCGACGTGACCGATCCGGCCAGCGTGCGGAACCTCGTCGAACAAGGCGCCCGGTTCATCGGGGATGTCGACATCCTGGTGAACAACGCCGGCGCGGGCCACAGCGCCCCCGTGCACCGCATCACGCTCGAGGACTGGAATCACGTACTGGCCGTGAACGCCACGGGCACGTTGCTCTGCACGCAAGCGTTCCTGCCCGACATGCTGGCGCGGCGCCGCGGCGCCATCGTCAACGTCGCCTCGGTCGCGGGGCTCGCGGGCGCCCGCTACATCGCGGCCTACTCGGCCGCCAAGCACGCGGTCATCGGTTTCACCCGCAGCGTCGCCGCCGAGGTCGCGGGCACCGGTGTCACGTGCAACGCCGTCTGTCCGGGGTACGTGGATACGGAGATGACCCAGGAGTCCGTCGCCCGCGTCGTCGCGAAGACGGGCAAGCCGCCGGACGAAGCCCTGCACGCGATGCTCGCGGCCTCGGGTCAGCAGCGGCTGATCACGCCGGAGGAGGTCGCCGCGGCGGTGCTCGCGCTGTGCGACTCCGAACAACCCAGGAACGGAGAGGCAATCGTTCTCCATGGTCTTTGACATCATCAATCCGCCGTCGCTGGGTCGTCCCAGCGGCTGGAACCACGGCATGCTGGCGCCGGCCGGCGGGCGCATCCTGTTCGTCGCCGGCCAGATCGCTCCCGTCGGCGACTTCGTGCAGCAGTGGGACGGCGCGCTGGGACGCGTGCTGGCGGTGGTCCGCGCCGCCGGCGGGACGCCCGAGGACATCGGACTGATGACGATCTTCGTCACCGACCGCCCCGCTTACCTCGCCAGCCACAGCGAGCTCGGCGAAGTGCACCGCCGGCACATGGGACGGCACTATCCCGCGATGGCGCTGGTCGAGGTGAAAACTCTGGTCGATTCCCAGGCCCTCGTCGAGATCGAGGCGATCGCGGTGGTATGAGCCTTCAGCCATCGGCTTTCCGCTATCAGCTGGACGCAGCCACATCCGTTGCGACGATCACGTTCAGCCGGCCGGAGCGGCTCAACGCGCTGACGTTCGATGTCTATCGGGAGCTGCGCGACACGTTTCGCGCGCTCGACACCGAACCGGGCGTCCGCACCGTCATCATCACCGGCGCGGGGCGGGCGTTCTGCTCGGGCGGCGACGTCGAGGAGATCATCGGCGCGCTGCTCGGCAGAGACCTCCAGACGCTGCACGAGTTCACGACGCTGACGTGCGAGCTGATCCTCGCGATGCGGCGCTGCCGGCGGCCCATCGTCGGCGCGCTGAACGGCACGGTCGCGGGCGCCGGCGCCGTGATTGCCGCGGCGTGTGACCTCCGCATCGCAGCGGAGTCGGCGAAGATCGCGTTTCTCTTCACGAAAGTAGGGCTGTCCGGCGCCGACATGGGGGCCGCCTGGCTATTGCCGCGGCTCGTCGGCTACGGCCACGCGACCGAGCTGCTGCTCACGGGCGACTTCATCGACGCGCGTCGCGCCCAGGAGATCGGGCTGTACAACCGGGTCGTGCCGCAGGATCGCGTCCTGCCCGAGGCGCGCGCGCTGGCCGAGCGCCTGGCGCGGGGTCCGAGCGAGGCCCTGGGCGTCACCAAGCAGGCGCTCGAGGCGGAAGCGGGACTGGATTTCGATGCGGCACTGGCCTACGAAGCCGAGGTGCAGGCGCGCCTGATGCAGGGGGCGAACTTCCGCGAGGCGCACGCGGCGTTCAGGGACAAGCGGGACCCGACGTTCACCTGATGATCGACGTCGCCCCGATCCGCGCCTTTCTCGACGAGCGGCATCTCGCGCTGGCTGCGCGCTCCTTCGCCGCGCCGCGCGACCCCACCGACGACGCCGCAGCCAGGGCACAGGCACGCGAGCTCGTGGGCCGGCTGGGCGCCAGCGGCTGGTTCCAGGCGATCGCCGATCAGGACTGGCGCGCCTGCTGCCTCGCGCGCGAGACCCTCGCCGCCGCCTCGCCGCTCGCCGACGCCGTCTTCGCCCTGCAAGCCCTCGGCACGGTCCCGATCCTGCTGTCGACCAATCACGCGATGCGCGAGCGCTGGGCGCTGCCGGCCCTTACCGGGCAGGCGATGGCGTCGTTCGCGATGACGGAGCCCGAAGCGGGGTCTGACGTCGCGTCGCTCGCGGCCACGGCTCGCAAGGACGGGGCCGCCGGCTACGTGCTCACCGGCACCAAGACGTTCATCTCCAACGCCGGCATCGCGGACTTCTACACCGTGTTCGCGACCACCGACCCGGCGCGTGGCGGCAAGGCTATCGCCTGCTTCGTCGTGCCGGCCGACACGCCCGGCCTGCGGTTCGTCAAGCCGCTTGTGCTCTCGGCGCCGCATCCGTTGGGCGAGATCGCGTTCGAGGAGGCGCGGGTGCCGGCCGCGTGTCTGCTCGCAGCCGAGGGCGACGGGTACAAGCTCGGGCTCGCGACGCTCGACCGGCTGCGGGCGACGGTCGGGGCGGCGGCGTGCGGGATGGCGGGACGGGCGCTGCACGAGGCCGTCGCGCACGCGCGCACCCGGCGCCAATTCGGCAAGCCGCTCGGGGACTTCCAGATCATCCAGGAAAAGGTCGCGCGCATGGCCACGGAGCTGACGGCGGCGCGGTTGCTCGTCTACCGCGCCGCCTGGGAGAAAGACCGCGGCGCCGAGCGCGTCACCGCCGAGGCCGCGATGGCGAAGGCCTTCGCGACCGAGGCGGCGCAGCGCATCGTGGACGACGCCGTGCAGATCCTCGGCGGACGCGGCGTGCTCGCGGACCACCCGGTGGACCGGCTGTACCGCTCGGTCCGCGCGCTGCGCATCTACGAGGGCACGACGGAGATCCAGCACCTCATCATCGCCGGGCAGCTGCTCGGCGCCGCCACCCGATGAAGATCGTCACGATCGGCGGCGGCCCCGCCGCGCTGTACTTCGCGATCCTGATGAAGCGCGCCGATCCGGCGCACGAGATCACGGTGCTCGAGCGCAATCGACTGGACGACACCTTTGGCTTCGGCGTGGTGTTCTCGGACGCGACGCAGCACAACCTCGCCGCGGC
>JBOHSP010000205.1:0-3093 GCA_050733275.1 Gemmatimonadales bacterium | reverse complement strand
TCGCTCGATGAGCTTGCCGGCTCGCTGTCACCGCCAAGTCGGGCGGCCCTCCTGGCTCGCTACGCCGACCTTGCGCGCCTCACGACGTTCGCCCCGCAGCAGCTCATCGTCGCCGCGACGGGCTGGGTCGATGGCGAGCGGCCGCGGTCCACGATCGAGCTTGTCGTCGTGCCACTCCCGGAGCGGCTCGCGGTCGTGCGCCGGAGGATGTGGTGAAACCGCGGCTTGGCATCAGCATCGGCGCCGGTTCGGTGCGGGCGGTCGTTGTCACCGGTGACCGCATCACCTGGGCAGGGGTCGCCGAGTGGCATGAACCGCCGGACCTCGAGGAGGCGGTCGCGCGGCTAGCGGCGGAAACGACACCGGTCGTGCGCAGGGCGCGGATCGTTCTCGAGCGCGCCACGATCCAGACGCGATCGCTGCTTCCCGCCCCGCCGCTCCAGCCCGGCGCCGTGCGGCGCTACGTCGCGCTCGAAGCCCCGCGCCTGTTTCGCAAAAACGGCGCGCCACTCGTGACGGACGCCGCGATCGTGCCGGTCGACCGTACAGTGCGTGCCCTCTGGGCCGCTGCGGTTGCCGAGCCGATCGTGCAGTCGGCGCTCGCCGGATGCGCAGAGGCGGGGCTGGCAGTCGACGATGTGGGGCCCGCCGCCGACGTACTGCCTCTCGCAGTTCGTGAAGCACCCTCGGCGGGGGAGCTCGTCTTGTCCGACGGGACGGTTGCCGAGGTGCTGGCGGTGGGCGCCGGCGGGACGTGGCGCAGCCGGCTCGTGCCGGGCACGCGCGCATCCGAGGTGACCTGGGTGGCCGCGCTCGAGGCCATGGGGGCGGACGCCGCGCACTTTGCAGCCGCCTACGGCGCGGGGATCGCCCGTCCGCGCCTGTCATTGCTGCCACCCGACACGCGCGCGGCCCGTGCGGCGGCGGCGCGCCGCCGGGCGCTGAGGGTCGCCGCTGCTGCCGCAGCGCTTTGGCTCCTCGCCGCGGGCGTTCACATCGCGCGACTCTATGTGTCCAGCCAAACTGCGGCTGCCGAGCTGGCCAAGAACGGGAGTATGGTGGATAGCACGCTGGTTCTGCGACGCGAGCTGGACGCCGGCCGGCGGACACTGGCGCAGTTTGGGACCGCGGAGCGCGCCCGCTCCCGCCAGCTCGCTCTCCTCGCCCCCCTCACCGCGGCACTCGGCGACTCGGCGTACCTCGTGATGTTGCGGCTCGGTCCTGACGGAACGGTGCGGCTGGCCGGGTATGCGCCATCCGCCGCGCGCGTCGTGGCCGACCTGGAGCGCGTGCGCGAGTTGCGTGAGGTTCGGTTGGATGGCCCGGTAACGAGGGAGCAAGGAGCGCGGAGCAGGGAGCTGGATCGGTTTGCGGTCATCGCGCGGCGGGCGACACCGTGACGGCGCGCGACAAGCGGGCATTGCTCATCGGGGCGGTCGTTGTTGCAGGCGCCGTGATCATGTTGCGCGGCATTCCATGGGCCGTCAGTCGCTACGAGACGCTGCGATCGCTCACCTTCGAACGAACAGCGATGCTCGCGCGCGCTCAAGACGTGCTCGCGGGACGAGACATGGTGCGGGACTCGCTCGCCCGAGTCGTGACCGAGATCGTGGGCCTCGCGCCGCAGCTGGTCGATGGTCACACGGCTGCCGAGGCGCAGGCGAGCTTACAGGCGCTGGTCGGGTTGGCGGCGCGCCGCCACGCGCTCAAGGTCGTGCGATTCGATCCGCTGCCCGATTCCGCCGTGGGTGCGTTCAATCGAGTCGCGCTCAGCGGCGAACTCGAGGGCGACATCGCCGGAGTGGCACGGCTGCTTCGCAGCCTCGAGTCTGCCTCGCCGCTGCTGACAGTGACTACACTGGGAATCTCCGCGCCCGAGCCGGCTGCTCAGCCGAATCAGCCCGAAGTATTGCGAATCGAGTTGAGTGTCGCGGGCTATTACCTGCCGCGCTCACCACCATCGGAGGGCGATGCCAGATGATGCCCCACCAAGCATGGATCGCAGGGGCGTGGCTCGCCGCAGCGTCCGGTGCAGCCGCGCTGGCGTGGTCGAGCGCCGCGTCGATCGAGCCAGCCGTTCCGTCACGCCCGCAGTCTCGATTCGCGGGTCAACCAGCGACTGCGCGGCCGTATCCAGCCGACTCGCTCGCCTCACGGGCAATCGGCGGGAACCTCTTCCGCGTCGACAGGCGCCCAGCGCGCATGGCCTACGATCCGGCCCGCGGTACGACTCCGCTGCCACAACCGCCCGCGGTTCCAAAGCCGACCCTGCTGCTCGTTGGGCTGGTCAGCGCGGACCAGCCGTCGGCCGTCATCGAGGGGTTCCCGGATGTGCAGGGCAGTCGCGTGGTGCGCGCGGGGGATGTCGTGGCCGGGCTCCGCGTAACGCGGATTCTGGCGGATCGGGTGGTGGTGGTGGGCATGGATACGACGTGGCAGTTGAAAGTGAGGGAGCCATGGAGGGAATGACGGCGCGGAAAGGCACAGAACGGCGCAGAACGGCGGGGGTGCTCGGCGCGCTGGTGCTCTCGGCGGGACTGCTGCCGGCCCAGGATACGGCGGCCGTGCGATTCGTGAACGACAGCGTCGCCGTGCGGTTCGTGGAAACCGATATCCGCGCTGTGATCCAAGCGATCGGCCAGTATCTGCCGAAGCCGGTGCTGGTCGGGCCCATCCAGCCGGTCCGGGTTTCCCTTGAAACCCCGAGCCCGGTCGATCGATTGACACTGCTCGCGCTGCTCCGGGGACTGGTCGAATCGCAGAATCTGGAGTTTGTCGAGGACTCCTCCTTCTATCGTATTGGTCCGCGAGCGGCCGACCGGCCGTCCGGCCGTCAGGGCGTCCGTCCCGACACCACCCCGATCCAGCTCTTCGTCATCCGGTTGCGACACGCGCGCGCGGCCGACGTGGCGGCGACGGTGAATCAGCTCTTTGGAGGTAGCGGGGCATTCTCGGGCCAGGGATTATCGACCGGAACCCTCTCGGAGGAATTGCGCCGAAACGTGGTGCCACCGGCTGGCGCGCGGCCCGACCCATCCGCCCAACCGCCCATCCGCCAATCCGCCCTGTCCGGCGCCGTCACGATCGTGCCCG
>JBOHSP010000204.1:0-1941 GCA_050733275.1 Gemmatimonadales bacterium | reverse complement strand
ATCTACGGCCGGGTGGACCCCGCGCCGGGCCGCGGCGACTCGGTGCGCGTGCGGCTGATCGTGGCGGACGCCGCCTCCAGCCGGGTGCTGTTCGCCGTCGTGGAGACCTGGCCCCCGGCGGACTCCGTCGGGCTCGCCCGCGCGCTGGCCGCGCAGGTGCGCGCGTACCACCCGCGCACTCGGCCGCCGAGATAGCCGTAGGGCAACCCCCACCATACGTTATGCTTGTGCCCCAGCCCGCTGGATCTGCCGACCCGATCGCCGTCCTCAACGCCGCGCTGGCGGACCGCTACGTCATCGACCACGAGCTGGGGCAGGGCGGCATGGCCGTGGTGTACCTGGCGCGCGACCTGAGGCATGAGCGCTTCGTCGCGCTGAAGACCCTGCGGCCGGACGTCGCAGTGGCGGTGGGCCAGGAGCGGTTCCTGCGCGAGATCCGCCTCGCGGCGCGGCTACAGCACCCCAACATTCTGGCGGTCTACGATTCGGGCGAGGCGGCGGGCGCGCTGTATTACGTGATGCCGTACGTGGAGGGGGAATCGCTGCGGAACCGGCTGGACCGCGAACCGCAGCTCCCGCTCGAGGAGGCATTGCAGATCGCGCGCGAGGTCGCCGATGCACTGAGCTACGCGCACGATCACGACGTCGTGCATCGGGACATCAAGCCCGAGAACATCATGCTCACCGGGAGCGCGGGCGGGCACGCGATTGTGGCCGATTTCGGCATCGCGCGGGCGATCAGCGCGGCCGGCACCGACAAGCTCACGAAGACCGGGCTCGCGATCGGCACCGCCGCGTACATGAGCCCGGAGCAGGCGGCCGGCACGGGGCAGGTGGACCGCCGCAGCGACATCTACAGCCTCGCGTGCGTGCTGTACGAGATGCTCGCGGGCCAGCCGCCGTTCACGGGCCCGACGGTGCAGGCGATCCTGGCGCGGCATTCTCTCGACTCCGTGCCGCGCCTCAAGATCGTGCGCGAGATGATTCCGGACCAGCTCGAGCGGGTGATCAACCGCGCCCTCGCGAAGGCACCGGCGGACCGCTATCAGACGGCGGCGCAGTTCGCCGAGGCTGTGGCGGCGGCCAGCACGGGGAGGATCTCGCGAGTCACGGCGCCGCGGCTTTTCGGGTCTGGAGGCTTTCCATGGCGGATGCGCACGCCGGTCGTCGTCGCGACGATCCTGCCCCTGCTCGCCGTGTTGGCGGTGGGTGCCTGGATCCTCCTTGGGGGGAGCGGCGACGGTTCAGACGGGACGAGTGCTGGCAGGCTGGATCCAGCACGCGTGGCGGTGTTGTACTTCCAGGATTTGAGCCCCGATAGCTCGCTCGGGTACCTGGCAGATGGACTGACGGAGGCGCTGATCGACGAGCTCGGCGCCATCCCCGCGCTGGACGTGGTCTCGCGGGGCGGTGTGGTGCCGTTCCGGGACCGGCAGCCCCCCCGCGATTCCGTCGCCCGCGTGCTGTCCGCCGGCAGTCTCGTCGAAGGAACCGTCGAAGCCGTGGGCTCCCGAGCCCGGGTCGTCGTGCGTCTCGTGGACGGGTCGAGCGGGGCCGATTTGCGCCGCGAAGCCTTTGAGTTGCCGCACAGCAGCCAGCTCGCGATTCGCGACTCGCTCGCGCGGCAGGTCGCCTTGTTTCTCCGCGAACGACTCGGCGAGGAAATCGAGTTGCGCGAGGAGCGGTCCGCCACCAGCAGCGTCGCGGCGTGGATCCTCGTGCAGCAGGCGGAACGGGCGCGCAAAGCCGGCGAGGCAGCGCTGGTGCGGACGCCACCCGACAGCACGTTCCGCGATTTCAACCGTGCCGATTCCCTCCTCGCCCGCGCCGAGACAGAGGACCCGGCATGGGTCGAGCCCACATTGCGGCGCGCCCGGCTCGCGTACGAGCGCGCCGGCCTGCTGCGGCGCACGCCCGCGGCCGCGGCGCGGTGGGTCGCAA
>JBOHSP010000203.1:0-1920 GCA_050733275.1 Gemmatimonadales bacterium | reverse complement strand
CGAAGCTCCCGACGGACACCGCATCCACCGGCGATCCCAGGCGCTCAGCGTCGGGATTCGCCGCCACCACGAACGGCAGCGCCTGGATCGCGGGCAGGGCGCTCGCGCGCCCCCGCAGGAACACGGCATGCAGCTCGACGATCCGTCCCGTGATCGCGCCGAACGCACCGAGCTGGGCGAGCTGAGCCCGGGTCGGCGGTCCACTGAGCAGCACGTTGATGCCGATGCGCCGATCCGCGACGCGAGCGGCCGTTGGCTTGAGGGTGCCGGTGGGCTGATCCGCGCGACACCCGGCCAGGGTGATCGCGGCAACCGCGGCGACGCAAAGGGCGCGTTGAGTCTCATCGTGACCTCCGCGTGCGTGGGGGATGCGGGAGACTACCGCTGTTTCCGCGGGCTTGGCAAGTCGCGCGGTTTTCTTGCGCTTCCCGTTTGCCGCGGCCGTAGGTAAACTGAGCGCCGTGCCGGACAACGCCCGCATCGATTATCGCGACGGTCGCTGGATCGTGCCCGACCACCCCACCATTCCTTTTATAGAGGGGGACGGCACCGGTCCCGACATCTGGCGCGCCGCCGTGCGGGTCTTCGACGCGGCGGTGGAGCGCGCCTCGCGCGGCAAGCGGCGCGTGCGCTGGCACGAAGTCCTGGCGGGGGAGAAGGCGTTCCGCCAGGCCGGCAGCTGGCTGCCCGATCAGACGCTCGATGCAATCCGGGAATACCGGGTCGCGATCAAGGGTCCCCTCACCACGCCCGTGGGGGGCGGGCATCGCTCGCTCAACGTGGCGCTGCGGCAGCTCCTGGACCTCTACGCCTGCATCCGCCCCGTCCGCTATTACCAGGGCGTGCCCGCGCCGGTCACGCACCCCAGCCGGCTCGACGTCGTGATCTTCCGGGAGAACATCGAGGACGTCTACGCCGGCATCGAGTATCAGGCGGGCAGCCCTGAGGCCGACGCGGTGATCGGCTTTCTCGAGCAGCGGTTCGGGGCCAAGATCCGGCCCGGCTCCGCGATCGGCATCAAGCCGATGTCCAAATTCGGCTCGCAACGCCTGATCGTGAAAGCGATCCAGTACGCCCTCAAGTCGGGGCGCCCCTCGGTCACGCTGGTGCACAAGGGCAACATCATGAAGTTCACGGAGGGCGGCTTCCGCGATTGGGGCTACGAGGTCGCGCGGGAGCGCTTTCCCGACCAGGCGATTCCCGAGGCGGGGGCCGGGGAGGGGCAGGCGCGGCCGGAAACGGGCAAGGTCCTCATCAAGGACCGCATCGCCGACGCGATGTTCCAGCAGCTCGTGCTGCGGCCCCGCGAGTATTCCGTCATCGCGGCCCCGAATCTCAACGGCGATTATCTCTCCGATGCCGCCGCCGCGCAGGTGGGCGGCCTCGGCCTCGCGCCCGGCGGCAACGTGGGCGACGGATTCGCCGTGTTCGAGGCCACGCACGGCACCGCGCCCAAGTACGCCGGGCAGGACAAGGTCAATCCCAGCAGCCTGATCCTGTCGGGCGTGATGATGTTCGAGGAGCTGGGGTGGGGCGACGTCGCCGCGGCGATCGTCCGCGGCCTGGAGGGCGCCGTAGTGTCCAAGAAGGTGACCTACGATCTCGCGCGGCAGTTGCCCGGCGCGCGGGAAGTCTCCACCTCCGCCTTCGCGGACGTGATCATCGAGCATCTGCCGTGAACAGCGCGATCGCGGCACTCCCGCTGGCGGAGCTGGAGACGCCCCTCCTCGGCATCGCCGTTCCCCAGGGGACCAGCCTTCCTCCGTCCCTCGTCGAGCTCGACCGCGCGGCGTGCGGGGGCGTATTGGCACGGGCGATCGCCGCCGGTGATTACAAAGGAAAACGCGACGAGGTGCTCGTCGTGTACGGCAGCGGCAAGGCGCAGCGGATTCTCCTGGTCGGGGCGGGGAAGGCCGCCGA
>JBOHSP010000202.1:0-6812 GCA_050733275.1 Gemmatimonadales bacterium | reverse complement strand
CGGCCGGCCTCGCCGCCGATCGCGACTGGCGGTGGCGGCGCGTGGCCGCGGAAGCGTTCGAGGCCGCTCGCGCGCGCGACCGGCTCGAAGCCCAACTCGAGGATCCCGATGGCCGGGTCGTCGCGCGGGCGCTGGACGGGTTGCGGCGCCTCGTCCCGCCGGAGGATGCGGCGCTGGGCGACCGCGCCCGCCGCCTGCTCGCGCACGACGATCCCGCGGTGCGCAGCGTCGCCGCGGATCTGCTCGCGCGCCGCCCCGAGGTGACCGATCTCGACGCCCTGGTCGCCGCCTACCGGCGCGCTTCCGACGATCCGTTCAATGACGCCCGGCTCTCGGCCGTCGCCGCGCTCGGCGCGATCGCGGCCGCGTCGCCGACCGGCCGCGCGCAAGTGGCCGAGCGGTTCGTCGCCGCCGCGCCGCGCCCCGACGACTACCTGGTGCGGCGCCTGGCCGCCGACACGATCCCCGGGGCGCGCGAGGCGTGGGGCCCCGCGTTTCCCATCGCCACCGGCCGCGGCCTCGCGGAGTACCGCGACGTGGCGCGGCGCTGGCTGGCCCCGGCACTGGGTGGGCAGCCCAACCCCCGCGTCCGGCTCGAGACCGATCGCGGGACGCTCGACATCGAGCTGCTCCCGGCGGAGGCGCCGCTCACCGTGGCCGCCTTCCTCGAGCTGGTCGAGCGGCGCTTCTTCGACGGCACCCGCTGGCATCGGGTGGTGCCCAATTTCGTGGTCCAGGACGGAGATCCCCGCGGCGATGGCTGGGGCGGGCCGGGCGCCGGCTTCCTGCTGCGCGATGAGATCAATCCGGTGCGCTACGAGCCGGGCACGGTCGGCATGGCGCTGTCCGGTCCGGACACCGGGGGCAGTCAGTATTTCATCACCCACTCGCGCCAGCCCCATCTCGACGGCATTTACACGGTGTTCGGCCGGGTCGTGGGGGGCCTCGGAGTGCTGGACGAGATCGGCCAGGGCGATCGGATCCGGAGCGTCCAGCGATGAGGGTGTTCGCCTGGGTCCTCGGCCTGGCGGTCCTTCCTTTCTTTACCGCCGCCGCGCAGTTCGGGTCGTTCGGCCAGAACAAGATCCAGTATCGGCGCTTCGACTGGCAGGTGCTGCGCGGCGAGCACGTGGATCTGTACTACTATCCGGAGGAGGAGGAGCTGGGCCGCGTCGCGCTGGCGTATGCCGAGGAGAGCTACGACTCGCTCGAGGCCCGATTCCTGCACGCCGTCACGCGGCGCATTCCCCTGGTCGTCTACGCGTCGCACGCGGACTTCGAGCAAACCAACATCCTGCCGTTCATCCCTCCGGAGGGCCTGCTCGGCGTCACCGAATTCCTGAAACGTCGCGTGGCGATGCCGTTCCGCGGCAACTATGCCGAGTTCCGGCACACGCTGCGCCACGAGCTGGTGCACGTGTTCCAGCTGAGCCTGGCGGCGGAGGTCTCGAGCCGCAATCCGCGGCTGCGTCCCGCCGCGCTGCCGTTGTGGTGGACCGAGGGGCTCGCGGAGTTTTTCTCCGGCGGCGAGGACAGCCGTGACGACATGGTGCTGCGCGACATGACGATCAGCGGGCGGCTGCCGCGCCTCCGTGACCTGACGTACGTCTCCGGCGGCATCGTCTATCCGGTCGGCGGCAGCATCCACCGCTACCTCGCGGACCGCTACGGCGAGTGGCGCGTGCTGCAACTGTATCAGGACGTCTGGAAGTACGAGAGCTTCGACGAGGCCGTGCTCGGCGTGTACGGCCGCAGCCTGGATCAGTTGTCGGAGGAGTGGCAGCACTGGATGCGGCAGCGCTACTACCCCGCCGTGAGCACGCAGCAGCCGCTGGCCATCACGGCCCGGCGGCTGGCGCGGGTGGCGATCAAGCCGGCCGTGTACCGCCTGCCGGGCGACAG
Organism: Gemmatimonadales bacterium; assembly: GCA_050733275.1. Classification (GTDB taxonomy): domain Bacteria; phylum Gemmatimonadota; class Gemmatimonadetes; order Gemmatimonadales; family GWC2-71-9; genus 20CM-2-65-7. Next base: position 4,910 of record JBOHSP010000202.1, on the reverse strand, counting down.
CGCCGCGGGATTTCTGTTCTTCTCGCCGTCCAGCGGGTACGCAACCATCTACGCGCAGCAGCTCTCCGGGGGCGAGCGCCGCGCGGTGGTGGAGGGGGAGCGCACCGAGCAGTTCGAATCGTTCCACTTCTTCGAATCGCGCATCGACGTGAATCCCGAGGGGGTCGCCGCGTTCAGCAGCAAGTACGCCGAGCGCGATGCCCTGTTCTTCTGGAGCCTGGGGCGCGGCGAGGTGGTGGGCCGCTATCAGTTCCCCGAGCTGGTGTCGATTCTCTCGCCGGCGTGGGCGCCGGACGGCGAGAGCGTCGTGTTCAGCGGCCTGTCGGTGTCCGGCTATTCGGATCTCTACCGGCTCTGGCTGGCGGACGGCCGGCTGGAGCGGCTCACGTCCGACCGCTACGAGGACGTCGATCCCACGATCAGTCCCGACGGCCGCACGCTGGTGTTCTCGTCCGACCGCACGCCCTTCGGCCGGGACGGCGCGCGCAATCTGTTCGCGCTCGATCTCGCGACCGACTCGGTGCGCTATCTCACCTACGGCGACTGGCGCGACGACACGCCCCGGTGGGCGGGCGACCGTATCTACTTCGCGAGCGACCGCGACGGCACGTTGCAGATCTACTCGATCGACCGCGAGGGGCGCGGGCGGCGCGAGACCAACACGCTCACCGGCGCGTTCGACCCGCAATGGATCCCCGACGTGGGCGGCGCGGGCGGGGGACTGGTGTTCGGGGGCTTCGCCGACCTGAGCTTCAACATCTACTCCGCCGAGCCGCTGGCCGACACGGCCGGCGCCGCGGCGTTCGCCCTGGCGCCTGCCGAGAGCCTGCCGCCGCCCGTCTGGACGTGGGGCGAGCTGTCGCACCCCCAGTACGCCCGCGCCGATGCCGTGCCCTACGAGCGCACGTTCACCCTCGACATCGCGACGGGCGACGCCGTCGTGGCGCCGGGTCTCGGGGCCGCCCAGGGCGCGGTGTTCCTGTTCAGCGACCTCCTGTCCGATCACCTGCTGCTCCTCGCCGTCTCGTCGTTCCAGGGGAGCGGGCTCGGCAGCCTGCTCGACAACATGAACGGCACCGCGTTCTACCTGAACCAGTCGCGGCGCGTCAACTGGGGGGTGGGGGTGTTTCGCCAGCGCGGCCTGTTCTACGAGGGCGACTTCAACACCCTGTTCGAGGAGACGTCCTACGGGGTGTTCGGGCAGGTCCGCTATCCGTTCACGCGGTTTCGGCGGATCGTCGGCGAGTACCGGCTGGAGCGGTCGGATCGGCTCGATTTCCTCACCGAGGACGTCGATGAGCCGCACCGCGTGGGGTGGCTCGCCTCCAACTACCTGAGCTACGTCAAGGACAACACCTTGTGGCTGCCGACGGGGCCGATCGACGGCGAGCGCTACAACCTCACCGCCGGTCTCGTGAACGATCTCAGTCATGGCCGGTTCGATTCCTGGCTGCTGTCGGCAGATGTGCGGCGCTATCTGCGCCTGTCGCAGACCAGCGCCGTCGCGCTGCGGCTCCAGGCGTACGCGTCCGGTGGCGAGCGGCCGCGCCGCATCAGCATCGGCGGCTCGTGGGGACTGCGCGGCTATCCGCGCTACGGGTACGTGGCCGGGACGCACGCGTGGCTGCTCAACGCCGAGTATCGGTTTCCGATCATGGAATTCCTGACGATCGGATTTCCCTTCGGCATCGCCCGGTTTCCCGGCGTGCAGGGCGCGCTGTTCGTCGACTACGGCCGGGCCTGGTCGGACGCGACGCGCGATCGCGGCGCGCTGGGCGCGGCCGGGCTCGGGCTGCGGATGCCGATCGGACCGCCGCTGGTGTTGCGTCTCGATCTCGGCTACCGCTTCCACAGCGGCAACCGCGATGCCTACCGGTTGCCGTCGAGCAGCCGCGGCTCGCGCTTCGTCGACTTCTTTTTCGGCTTCAACTATTGAGCGGCCAGTGAGCGGCCAAGCGGTTTTGCTTGACCGCCTGCGGGCGCGTTCCTACATTGCCGCCTGTGTGCTGCTCGCGGCGTGTCGGCCGCCGCCGCTGCCGCCGCTCGTGCCGATGCCGCTGGTGCCCGCGAGCCGCGACAGCGCGGTCGCCTGGACGCGGGCGACGACGCCGCGCACGCCGACGCTGATCCGCTTCCGCTGGAGCTACCAGGACGAGCGGGTCAGATACACGGGCCGCGGCAGCGCGCGGATCGCGCCGCCCGATTCGCTGCGCTTCGATTACGTCGGGCCCCTGGGGTTCGGCAGCGGCGCCGCGGTCCTGATCGCCGACTCGGTGGCGTGGGCGGACCCGGAGCAGAACTTCCGGTCCCTGGTTCCCGCGATCCCGATGCTGTGGGCGGCGCTCGGGATCGTGCAGCCGCCCGCGCCGGACGCGGCGGTGTTCACCGCCACGGACAGCGCTGCCGCCGGGCGCCGCATCTGGCGGTTCATCCGTGGCGGCGACACACTGAGTTATGTGGCGAGCACCGCAGCCGGTTCCGGCGCCGCCCCGGGCGGGGCGGCGGAGAGGGCGGCCGCGACGGGTGGATGGCTCGACGCCGAGTGGCGTCGCAGCGGCCAGATGCTGGCCCGCGGCCATTGCCAGCTCGATGCCCAGGGGCGTCCCGCCCGCGCCCGCGTCGATTTCCCGGAGGGTCCCGCTCGTTTTGAGCTTCAGGTGGTGGCCGTGGATACGGCGGCGGTCCTGGCGCCGGCGATGTGGCGCAGCCGCCGCTAGCGCCTCCGGCCTCTGGTTCGCGGCCTGTTTCTATGGCTTCGCGGGCGGCGTGCTGCCGGATGTTAAAACCGTCGCCATTCTCCCGTTCGAGAACGACACCCCCGAGCCCGCGCTCACCCAGGAAGTGAGCGAGGCGGTGCGCCGCGCGCTCGAGAGTCGCCTCGGTCTGCGCGTCGCGCCCGAAGCGAGCGCCGACGCGGTCGTACGCGGGCGCGTCGTGCGCTATGAGCCCGACCTCCCCGTCGCGCTCATCGCGGGGGAGGGGGAACTCACCGTCACCAAGCGGAAAGTGCAGCTCGTGGTCGACGTCGAGATCGTGAACCAGCGCGACGGCACCACGGTCTGGCGGCGCCAGGGCCTCTCGGTGGACGGCGAGTACGACCCGCCTCAGGAGGCCGCCGGGCGCCGGCTGGCGCTCGAACAGCTGGTCAACGACATCGTGGCGGGGGCGCAGTCCCAATGGTGAGCGCGCGAGCCGCACGCCGCGGCGCCAGCTCGAAGGGGTGCCTCGTCTCGCTGCTCATCTTCGTCGCCGTGCTCTATTACGGCGTGAACATCGGGGAAGTGTACCTCCGCTATTTCCGGCTGGTCGACGAGATGGAAACGCAGGCGCGCCTCGCGGCGGCCATCGACGACGGCACGATCCAGCGCCGCGTGCAGGCCGCCGTGGACCGGCTTGGCCTGCCCGAGGCGGCCGGCCGTCAGCTGGTCGTGCGGCGCACGGCGACCCCGCGGCAGATCGTCATCGAGACGCGCTACAGCGAGTCCGTGTCCCTGCCGCTGTTTCATCACACCTTCTCGTTCAATCCCAAAGCCACGCAGCCGCTCTGAACACCGCGCCCAAGCTCCACTCGCCCGAGGCCGCGGCCGCCTGGCGCGCGGCGCAGCGCGGCCGCGTGGTGTTCACCAACGGCGTGTTCGACCTGCTGCACGTCGGCCATGTCGCGCTGCTCGAGGCCGCCCGCGCCGAGGGCGACGCGCTCGTCGTCGGCGTCAATAGCGACGCGTCCGCCCGGCGGTTGGCGAAGGGCGGGACGGGGGGGCCGGACCGGCCAGTCGTCGCCGAGCAGGAGCGCGCCCGGCTCGTCGCCGCGCTGGCCGCCGTGGACTGTGTGGTCGTGTTCAGCGAAGACACGCCGCGCGAGCTGATCCGCCTGCTGCGGCCGGACGTGCTCGTGAAGGGCGCCGATTACGCGCGGGCCGCGATCGTCGGCGCCGACGACGTCGACGGCTGGGGCGGTCGCGTCGTGCGGGTGCCGCTGGTGCCCGGGGCGTCGAGCACCGCGCTGATCGCGCGCCTGCGGCGGCTCGGCGAGCCGCCATGAAGCTGTTCGTCGCGACGCGCAATCGCGGAAAGGCGCGCGAGATCCGCGAGCTGTTCTCCGGTCTCCCGTTTACGCTGTCGTTCCCCGCCGACCGGCTGCTCGAACCGCTGCCCGAGGAGATCGACCTCGAGCGGCAGTCCAGCTATGTGGAGAACGCGATGGCCAAGGCCCGCTACTTCGCGGCGCGCAGCGGGTTGCCCACGGTGGCGGACGATTCCGGGATCGAAGTAGACGCGCTGGGAGGGGCGCCGGGCCCGCGCTCGGCGCGCTGGGCCGGCACGGCCGACGACGCGGACGCCGCCAACAACGCGCTGCTGCTCGAGCAGCTCGCGGGCGTGCCCGAGGAGCGCCGCACCGCGCGGTACCGCTGTGTGGTGGCCTGTCTGGCGACGGCCGGCGCGGTGCCGGAAATGGTCGAGGCCACGTGCGACGGGCTGATTCTCCCCGGGCCGCGGGGCAGCGGGGGGTTCGGCTACGACCCGCTGTTTTTCTCGCCGGAGCTGGGGATGAGCTTCGGCGAGGCGCCGCCGGCGGCCAAGCACCGCGTGTCCCACCGGGGGCGAGCCTTCCGTGCCCTGATCGAAGTGTTGTTACGGCGCTCGACGTAGTCTGCGGCGGCGTTGTTCGACGTCGTCGTTCGACGTAGCTTTTCGACGCAGTCCGTAGTCGGGGCGTGGCGCAGTCCGGTAGCGCGCCTGGTTTGGGACCAGGAGGTCGCGGGTTCGAATCCCGCCGCCCCGATTCAGCCGTCCATCTGCGGCCGCAGGTACTTCTCGTAGCAATCGGCGCATACGCCGTGACTGAAACGCGCGCCGGAGCGCGCTTCGACGTAGCGCTCCAGCGTTATCCAGGCGCCGTCTTCGTCGCG
>JBOHSP010000201.1:0-2626 GCA_050733275.1 Gemmatimonadales bacterium | reverse complement strand
GTCGCTACGGGTGGGACGGCGGATTCGGGACGTCGTGGTTCAACGACCCCGGGAAGGATCTCATCGCGATCGTGATGACGCAGTCTTCCGACTTCCTGTTCTCAGGAGCTCTGAACGAGTTCTGGCGCGGCGTGTACACGGCGGTCGGGTGACCGAGCCGCCGCTAGCCGGACGATCCTTCGCGGCATCCACGTGAGAGAGAACTCGGAATCCATGGCTGATGTGCTAGACACGAACAGAGTCAGTCTGGCAGGTCTGACTGTTAAGAGCGTGGTCGTGCATACCGTCACGTATTTTCTTGCCGGGGTCTTGGCATACACGCTCGGAGACTATGGGCAGACGTTTTCGCAACCGCCGTTGTCCTATTTCATGCGCCCTACTTCGGATCGGTGGGTCACGGCCGGTCCTTTGCTGCAGCCGGTGCGAGGAGTCATCTTTGCGCTGGCGTTGTACCCCTTGCGCCCCGTCCTGTTTGCCCACCGACGTGGGTGGTTAACCCTCTGGTGGCTCTTGCTTGCTCTCGGCGTTCTATCGACGTTCGGACCTGCACCTGGCTCCATCGAGGGGCTGATTTACACGATCGTCCCGCCGCTGGCTCAGCTGCTTGGTCTGTGGGAAGTCCTTTTGCAGTCGTTTCTGTTTTCAGTGCTCCTCTTTTACTGGGTCAATCATCCCGGACAGCAATGGCTTAACTGGACGCTTGGCGCTGCGTTTTCCATCGTGATGATACTTCCCGTGCTGGGACTGCTTGTGACGCAGCCGTAAAGTCAGGCGGCCGTATGGGCTCTTTGATGCCGACCCTGGACCAGGACGGGCCAGTCGCAGCAGGTCATGACAGGATCACCTCAACCGGAGGAGAAGGCATGATGCGAACCCTCATTGCAGTTGTCCTCGCCAGCGCGGGCGTGCTCGCGACCACACCGCTCTCGGCGCAGCAGCAACCGGCCGCCGCACAGGCGAAAGGTGAGCCGGTGACGATCACGGCCGACGTGATCGATCTCTCCTGCAAGTTCGTGAACGGCGCGAGCGGCGATGCACACCGCCAGTGCGCGCAAGTGTGTGCCGACAAGGGACAGCCCCTCGCGCTGCTGGGAACCGACGGCACCGTGTATCTCCCCGTGAACGGGGGGATGGGCACCGCCGGCGAGAACGCCCGCTTGCGGGCGCATGCGGAGCATCGCGTGCGCGTGCGCGGCCGGGTCATCGAGCAGGGCGGTGTCAAAGCCATCAGGATCGAGAGCATCGAGATGCCCTCATAGCGCGAGTGGCATAGTGCGCATCGGATGGCGAGGCCGGACGCTCATGGCGTCCGGCCTCCTGGTCGTGGCCGTACTGGCGTGGTCGCTGCGGCGTCCGCCCGCGACCACGCTGCTGTTTCTCGCCGGACGTGCCGCCTCCCCCCTTTCCGACGGCGGCGCCCTATGGGCCGATCGTGAAGGAGGGCGTGTGGTCCGGTTTGATCGCCGCGGCATCGTGCGCGCGATGCTCCAGGGCACTCCTCCCGGCGGGCCCCCGCTGTCGGCGCCGCTGTTCGCGTTCGCCGTTGGGGACGAGGTGTGGGTGGCCCAGGGTGACGGCTCCGTCCTGCGATTCGTGGACGACACGCCGGTGGCGTGGCTTGGCGAGCCACTGCCGCTCGCCCCGTCGGCCGTGACACACGGCGCGCTCGTCGCGGCCCGCACCACGGACGAATTCGGACTCCTGCCGCTCGCACCCGACGAGCCGTTGCTGCGGCTGTACGATACGAGCGGCGCGCCGGCCGGCCGGCTCGGGACCGTCTCGATTCCGGCGAACCCGCTGCTCGGTCAGCTCAGCAACGCAGGCTGGGTGACGGTGGATGCCGACGGGATCTATTTCGTTTCGGCCCTCACACCGGCCATCCGCCGGTACTCGCCGGGCGGCCGGCTCGAGTGGCTCATCAGGCGGCCGCTCGCTGAGCGCGTAGCGCCGCCCGTGTTGCGCAGCGTGCGCGGATCGCCGGCCCCCCACTTCACGCTCGTGCACCGGGCCGCCACGGTCGGACCGGACGGCCGACTGTACGTGCTGGGCGCGGACCACATCTACGTCTTCGCGCCGAACGGTCGGCTGGAACGAGAGCGGGCCGTGACACCCCACAGCGCGGTTTTTGCGGATCGCGAGGGCCGGCTCACCGTGCTTCCAGCCGACAGCGCGCTGGCGCGCACGGGGGAGCGGCTGCGTGTGCCCTTCCCGCTGTTCGTGCTCCCGGCGCTCGACGGGCGCGACACGCTGCGCCTCGAGGACTACCGCGGGCACGTGGTGGTGCTGACGTTTTGGGCGAGCTGGTGCGGGCCCTGCCGCCGCGAGCTGCCCGCGCTCGACGCGCTGCGCCGCGAACTGGACACGGCCGGCGTGGCGGTCCTCGGTCTCAATGAAGACGCAAACCCCGACGATGCACGCCGCTTTCTCGCGGAGATCGGCGTGCACCTTCCGAGCGCCGAGGGCCGCGGCCAGTTGCGGGCGCGCTACGGGTACCGCGGGTTGCCGTACACGCTCGTGCTGGACCGTGAGCTCCGCGTCGCGCGAATCTTCTACGGGTTCGGAGAGTCGGCCGCCGCGGTGCGCGAGGCCGTCCTCGCCGAGTCCCGCCGCTAGCCATGGCGGCATC
>JBOHSP010000200.1:0-2870 GCA_050733275.1 Gemmatimonadales bacterium | reverse complement strand
CCACAGCCCGATGTCGCTGCCCGTGGTCTCGCGCAGCTCCGCCGCCAGGGCGGGGTACAGGTCGCGTCCCCGCACACCGATCGCGCGCAGCGCCGCGTCGCCCGGCTCGACCTGGGAAGCGAGCATCCCCGCGGACGCCGCCGAAGCGGCGCCCAGCCCCGGGTCCGGGCCGGGCTCGCACACGGCGACCCGGAGGCCGCGGCGCGCGAGGGCCCGCGCGCAGGCGGCGCCGATGACACCGCCCCCGGCGATGACGACTTCCCACGCTGAAACTTTGTGCGACATTTAGGCGTAGACCGCGCAGGACGTCCCGGGTTCCACGGAAGGGGAGGACATCATGTTCCGCAGTATTCTCGGCTTCGCGCTGCTCGCCGTCGTAGCGTGGTTCGCGCTCGGCCTCGTATTCGGACTTCTCGGCTTCGTCGTCAGCCTCGCCGTCAAGTTGCTATGGCTGGCGGCCCTCGGCTTCATCTTCTATCTCGCGCTGCGACTCATCAGCCCGCGCACCGCAGAGCGCCTGCGCGACATGATCCGGGGCCGTCCCGCGGACGCCTAGCGCTCCCAGGGCAACAGCTGGCTCGAGTGCGCGTGCACGATCCGCCAGCTGCTGCCGCTGCCGCCCTCCTCGCCCGGGCGTTCCGGCGCCCGGCGCTCGCAGATGAACGTCGCGCGCCCCGCCTCAGCGCGCTGCTGATCCCCCGACACCCAGCGATAGTCCACCATCGCCCACGCGAACCGTCCTTCGACCGTCACGGTCGCGGCCGCGACCGTCACCCGGCCGCCGTAGCTGACGCCGGCGAACCGCGGCGCCGCGAGGCGGACGCGGGCGTTGCGGATCACGATCGCGTCCCCGGCGTAGAGCGTATCCGCGGCCCGGTCCGCCGCCGCGTCGAGCGTGAGCGCGAGACGGACGAGCTGCTGGATGTCGTCGCTGGTGCCGAGGGCGATGGCCGGCCGGACTGCGGGACGCCGCGCGCAGGCCGCGGCGAGGCAGACCACCAGGAGCCAGCGGTAGCGGCACGCCACGGCGCGCCTCTACCGCGCCTCGAGGCGGGCCAACACCGCCCAACAGATGAGCGGCACGAGAATCTCATGGTGCCCGGTGAGCTGGATGCCGCGGCCGCCTCCCAGCGTCGGCCGCTCGACCACGTTGACGCGCGGGCGGTAGTGTCGCTGCATGTCGCAGTCACAGGCCGTGAAGTTCTTCGGCGTGCCGCCGTGCAGGTTGCGCGCGACGCTCAACGCCTTGAGAAACACCTCCGGCATGATCACGGCGCTGCCCAGGTTGAGCACGACCCCACCCGCATCGAGAGCCGGGAGTCCCGCCGCGAGGCGCTTGAAGTCGCGATGGCTCGTGGCGCCGAGCGCGGCGCCGTCGGCGCTCGGATGCTGATGAATGATGTCGGCGCCGATCGCCGCGTGCACGGTCACGGGCACGCCGAGCTCGGCGCAGGCGACGAGGACCGAGGCGTCGCGGCCGCCGGCGGGGAGGTCGGTCCGGGCCCGCAGCTGGCCGGCCAGCGCTTCCCCGGCGCCCAGGCCTGCCGCCGCGCCGCGGGTCAGCGCCGCGTTCATGTCCCGTCCCGTTTCCTCCGCCATGCCGAACGAGCCGTCTGCGAGTCCCGCCGCCACGTCTTCGCTCGTGCCGCCATAGGCGGCGAGCTCGAAGTCGTGGATCGCCGCACTGCCGTTCATGGCGACGTGCGTGATCACGCCCCGCCGCAGCAGCGCGATGAGGAGCGGCCCCAGCCCCACCTTGATCACGTGGCCCCCCAGCATCACGACCACCGCGCGCCGGCCCGCGGCCTGCACGACCTGATCCACCAGGAAGCGGAGATCCTGTGCCGCGAGGATCGCGGGCAGCGCGGCCCAGAAGGCGGCGAAGGAGCGATCGGCACCGGGCGGGTGGGCGAGCAGCGTGGGATCGACTTTGTTGCGGCGGGTGGCGACGGGAACGGTCTTGAGGCGCGAAAGATCGGCTTCGCGGTACTCGGTCATGGCAGCTCCAGGCCGGGGACGTTGAGGTCCTTGAGCTTCAGCGTCACCTGACCGAAGGAGAAGTTCGACTGGATCGCCAACACCAGTCGCTGCGGATCGTCCGAGAGCCAGATGCGCGTCTCGGACTTCTCGGCAAAGATCCCGCGGGCATGAGGGATGCGCGGCCGCACGACGATGGCGCGCCACTTTCTCCCCGCGAGACTCACCCGCTCGCGTCCCAGGACCTCGATGATCACCGGGTTCAGATCCGGCCGGAAGTAGCGGCTGTATTCGTAGCGCTCGCCGACCTCGAGGGGGACGGTGCGGATGAAATACAGAAAGGAGGCGTCATCGAGCGGGTCCGGAACGGTGGTGAACGCGCTGTCCTGCCCGAGCTCCCGGTAATAGCCGGAATCGGGATAGATCTCGTAGCGGCGCTCGCGGTGCCGATCCCGCTCGTCCTGGATCGACTGGTAGCGGCGCGAGCGGAAATCCCACCGCCCCACCCACGATTCGATCGTCTGGTCGAGGTGGTACCAGAGCGCCCCGCCTGAGATATGAAACCGGAAATGCACCACCTCGGTGCCGCGGACGGTATCGGTGCCGACGACCTCCATCACGGCCGTGCCCACGTTGAACAGGCCGTATTTCGCCTGATACGTCAGCCGCTCGCCAATGGGGAAGGGCACGGCCGTGGCCACGGGAACCGGGTTCGGGACTGGTGGAGGGCCGTGCACGCTGTCCTGCGCGGCCGCCGCGGTCCCCAGCAGCAGCAAGCCCAACACGGCGCCGGCGCCCGCCGCAGCGCGACGGATCACGCCGCGGGCGCGCCACGCGGCCAGGACCCGCTGCCACGCCGTCTCGCGCGAGGGGCGCTGCCGCAGGTCGTACCG
>JBOHSP010000199.1:0-3394 GCA_050733275.1 Gemmatimonadales bacterium | reverse complement strand
GATGACGATCGCCGCCGGGGGCCGGGCGCAACGCGGGCAGGCCAGCGTCCAGGCCGCGGCTCCGGCGAACGGCCGCTGGCCCGCGAAGCGAGCCTTGCGACCATGTGCTGATTCGACCTCCCACTCGACGCGCTGCACCAGCACCCGGGCCTCGACGAGCTGCAGCGGATGCACGATCGCCTTCACCTGGTGGCGGCGCACCTCCTCGGTCCGGCGCCGCTCGTGCAGCGCGGTGATGGTCCGCACCTCGTCCGCGTCGGTCTTGTCCGCGAGGATGGACGCGAAGTACCGGTCGAGCCGCTCCAGCTCGGCCGCGACCGCCTGTTCCGCGGCGGCCTGCCGGGCCCGCACCCGCTCGGCGCTCTTTTCCCGCAAGTTCGCGACCAACAGCTGCAGCAGCTCGGCCGGCTCGCGCGACGGCACGGAAACCGCATCCGGAATGGCGTCGGACGCCGCGGGTGCCATGCCGCCCGCCTCGAGATCGCGGAACATGTCCGCCACGTCGTCGCCCACGCGGGTGCCGGTTGACAGATCGAAGACGTCGCTCTCGACCACCGCCTCCTCGACCGTCGCGCCGGCGCGCAGCACCACCCGGGCGAGGAGCCGTCCGATGGCGTGCTCCGCGAGGCCGGCCTTGCGCGCTCGCGCCGTGCCGTCCCGCACGGGAACCGCGAGCTCGGAGGAAGGTGTGACAGACCGTCCGCCGTGAGGCGGCGGGATCAGGCCGAGCGATAAGCGGCCCCCGCGGGCTCGGATCGCCGCGATGAGATACGCGAGAAAGGGACTGCCGAGCGCGGCGATTTCGGCGTCGGGGTTCCGCTCCAGCGCGTCGAGCGAGAGGGCCAGGCGCAACACCGCGCGATCCCTGAAGTGGACGCGCTCGGCCGGCGGCAGCTTCAGCTCGTGGAGATCCAGGCCACGGCGGAGCATCCGGGCCCCGGCGAGATCGCAGTAGCGCTCGAGCAGCGGACGGATGCGCGTGTCGGTGAGCGGCTCGGGGTGGGGTTCGCCGCCCGCCACCTGCCGAGCCTTGCGCGGGAGTTTCTCCCGAGGCTTCGATTGGCGCGTCACGCGGCCTCCACCTGGATGTCGACAAGCGCCATGGGCAGCTTCTCCACTTGCGCCACGAGCGTGATGGCGCGTCCCGAGCTGGTCAAGCCCGTGACCCGCACCAGCGCTCCGTACTGCGGATGCTGGCCGGCCGGCTGCGCCGTCGTCTCGCCGCCAATCGGCTCGATGGACTCGAGCGCCTCCAGCACTTCGGTCACGCGCACGCGGAGGCGCTCGCGCTTCGCGTCCCAACCGGCGGCCTTCACGACCTGGCTCGTCCCGAGGCCGAGTCGCAGGCGCCCGGGGACCGACAGCGTCTCGAACCGCCGCTCGAGCCGTGTGGCGTTGTCGTCCGGCGCGATGAGCGAATTGAGTTGTTCTTGCTCTTTGCCTGCCGCGCTGCTCTGCTCGATCTCCGAGCCGAGCGTCTCCACGCGCCGCGCGAAGTCGGCTTCGCTCTCGGCGGCGAGCCACTCGTCGGCCAGCCGGCCCTCGAACTTTTGCGCGCCGCCGAACTCGCCGAGGATCAGGTCCAGCTCGCCCACGACCAGCTCGAACAGCTTGATCTTCCGGTCGAGGAGCTGGAGGATGTAGGACTCGATGGTCCCCGCGGCGGCGAGGTTCACGATATGGACCTCGCGCTTCTGCCCGATCCTGTGGAGGCGCCCGATGCGTTGCTCCACCACCATCGGGTTCCACGGCAAATCGTAGTTCACGAGCACGTTGCAGAACTGGAGATTGCGTCCCTCGCTGCCCGCGCGGGTCGCGATGAGGACGCTGCGCTCGTCCTCCTGGAAGGCGTGGATCCGCTTGTCCCGCTCGGGGGTCGCGTGCGCCCCCCAATAGACGATCGGCTTGCGGCCCAGTGCCGCGACGCGTTGCTCGATCAACTGAATCGTGGGCCGGTGATCGCTGAAAACCACCACGCGGTCCGGCGTTTCCTTGAGGATGGCGGTGAGCACGTTGAGCTTCGCGTGCGTCTTGATCTTCCGCGCCCGCTCCGCGAGCTGTCGCGCGATGGTGCGGTACTCCGGTTGGATGCGCTCCCCCGCCGCCAGGTGCTCGAGGGATTCGGCGAGCGCTTTGGCGGAGGAGCAGAGGCGCTGGCGCAGGTGGATCACGGCAAGCTGCAACATGCCCTTGCCCGATCGGGGCCGGCGGGCGGGAGACCCGTCCTCTGCCTCTTCTTCTTCCTTCTGTTCCTGCGGTTGAACGAAGCCTTCCTTATAAAGGCGCCGCAGGAACTGCGTGGTGCGCTCGTACAGGTCCGCCTCGGCCTTGGTCAGTTGGACCTCGGGGTGGCGGGGCCGCCGCGGCGGCAGGTCCAGGTCGTCCACGACGCTCGCGCGCCGGGTGCGGATCATGACCTCGTGCGTGAGCGCGCGCAGCGCCTCGGGATCTTTGGGCTGGCGGTGGTCGCCCGAGACCAGGTGGTTGGCGCGGAACTCCTCCCACGTGCCGAGCTGCCCGGGCCGCAGCAGGGTGATCAGGTTGTACAGCTCGCGCAGGTCGTTCTGGAGCGGCGTCGCCGTGAGGAGCAGGATGAAATCCCGCTCGATCTTTTCGATAAACTTGTAGGTCGCGCCCGTGTGGCTCTTGATCTTGTGCGCTTCGTCCACGATCACGAGATCCCAACGGTGCCGCAGGATCTCCTCCGCGTGCCGGCGCGAGCGCGCGCGGTCGTGCGACACGATCGCCTTGGTGGTGTGCTGCCAGTCGTCGGGACCCTGGGGAGTCTGGAATCGCTCGAAGAACTTCTCCGCCAGCTCCCCGCGCCACTGACCCACGAGGGAGGCCGGCGTGAGGATCAGCGTGCGGCGGGCGAGTCCGCGCACCGCGAGCTCCTTGTGGATGATGCTCGCCTCGATCGTCTTGCCGAGGCCCACTTCGTCGGCGAGAATCGCGCGGCCCCCCATCTGGCGCAGCACCCGCTGGGCCACGTCGATTTGGTGCGGCAGTGACTTGATCGCGTTGGCCTCGAGCGTGATCAGCCGATCGAAGCCCGGGACCAGCGCGAGGCGCTCGGCGTCGCGCCGCAGCTCGTACCACGCACGCTCGGCCGGGGGGGCCTGGAGAGTGTCGGCGAACGCCTTCAGGGAGTGCTCGTCGACGGCCCACGAGTCGTCGGCCAGTGCGTCGGGTGTCGCCGTCAGGTCGGGTGTCGTCATGTGGTGCCGAAAATTGGGGGCCGCAATATGGGATGCGGCCCACCCGCGGCGCAAATCTGCGCTAAGAGCCCGGACTCGGCGGAATTGTTTGCGCGCTAAGAGCGCGCGCTCGGCGCGAGGTGCGCCCTGTATAGGGCGCACACAAGGCCGAGCCCGCCCTATCAGGGCGGGTAAAC
>JBOHSP010000198.1:0-3987 GCA_050733275.1 Gemmatimonadales bacterium | reverse complement strand
TCGTCCGGAATCACGCCGTCGGCTGCCAGGGACCAGAGCATGCGGCGGACGTACCCTTCCATCGGCTCGACAAATGTGACCTGCGAGAAGGCGTCGAACTGCGCAGAGAGGCGCAAAAACGCGCGGTCGTCTCCGCTGGCGTACGCGCGTAGCAAGGCCGCCTGAAGGTCCGTCAGGGCTGCGCCCATACCGATGAGAGCCGCGCGGGCACCGAGCATCAGCGAATAGCCGAGAAAGCGATCTTCGCCGGTGATCAACAGCTTGTCGGGATAGTCGCGCATGATGGCCGCGATGCGTTGGAAGGTCATGACGGAATCGAGCGTCGCGACCTTGATGCCGATCACGCCCGGCATGTCGAGCAGCCTCCGCAGCGTCGCGTCATCGTAGGCGACGCCGCCGGCGGCTTCATACAGACAGAAGGCGATCACGGGCAGCTCGCGCGCGAGCGCGGCGTGGTGCGAGACGGCATCTTCACGGCGGGGAAACGCGAGAACGGCATCCGCTCCGCCGGCCTTGGCCGCGCGCGCCATGGCGACGTCGCTGGCGCCCGCGACGATCACCGCCTCGGAAAGCGCAGCACGCCAGGTGGCCAGCACCTGGTCCCGCTGCGCCGCCGAGAGGTGCGGCCCACGTCCGGTGTGCGCCCAGACCGCGACCCCCGCAACGGGCTGGTCGGCCATCCATCGGGCGTACGCCTCCTGCGCGTCGGCCGCGAGCCGCTCCCCACGAAATGGGACGGGGACCGCGGGGATAAGGCCCCACTCGAGTCGGCGTTGGACGGTTGAGCTCGTGGACAGTGGAAGTTCCTATGCAGTCGTAAGCGTCTTGACGTTGCCGGATTCGATCGCCGCGCGTTGTGCGGGCGACAGCTCGAGGAGATCGAGTTTGGCGATGCTGCCTTCGGGAATGCGCAGCGGCTGGCCGGTCCCGAACACGAAGCGCTCGGCGCCCACGGTCCGCAGCAGCGTCGCCAGATGATCCTCCGGCGGTCCCCAGATCCAGCAGATGTCCCACCAGATGCGCCGCGCCTCTTCGGGCGTCGATCCGAAGTGCACTTCCTCGATGAAGCCGCGGTCGGCGTGCGTGACCAGGAGGCGCACGTCGGCATCGCTGCGAATCACGGCGCGCACCGCCGCGGCCGGCAACTCGCCGGCGCGGTCGTTGGGATGGCGCTGGCGGCCGTCTTCGAGCCGGACGGCGAGGAGCAGCGGGATGCGCGCGGCGCCGCACGCGGCGGCGCAGACGCGCATCTCGCCACCGGCCGGCGCAATGCCCAGGAATTGCGGGTCACAGCGCACCGCCGGCGCGCCGGCGTTGACCGCGCCGGCCAGCTCATCCTCCCATCCGGGAAGCCCGGGATGCACGACGGGGATGGGCTTGAGCCGCGGATGCCGGGCAACGGTGTCGAACAGCCAGGCATTCCCCTCGCCCGGATCGCGCCAAAACAGACTCGGCAGGTGCGTGACCCACGCTTCGTCGATGCCCGCGCGATCGAGCGCGCCGAGCAGCGCGTCGGGCGACGTGCCCGGCACCTTGCGCCAGGGATAGCCCCCGAGAAAGGCGTTGACGTCAATGCGCATCAGTCGGACGGCAACGCGCCCGCCGGAAAGATGCGGGCGGCGTTCTTCCATTTGACGAGTGCCAACTCATCCGGTGAGAGCAGCCGCTCCAGATAGCGAAGTTTGGCCCACCCCGTGTCCATGGTGAGATCGCTGCCCCACAGCAGCCGGGCGGGACCGGCGGCGGCGCAGCAGGCCTCGAGCATCCCGCCGTCGAGACCGCTGCCTGAGAGGTCGAGGTAGAGGTTGGGCACGTCGCGCAGCGCGCGCAGCGAGTGCAGCCAGTCGCCGCCACCGCCGATGTGCGCGAGGATGAACGCGACGTCGGGGTGGCGCCGCGCCAGCGCGCCCAGCTCGACCGCGTCCGACGCCTCCTGCCCCGGCCAGTCGCGGAGGCGGTGCTGCCACACGTGCTGGAGCACGGGGACCCGCCGCTCGCAGGCCAGCGCGCAGATCGGGTCGAGCAGCGGATCGTCGGCGCGGCGGCTCGCGGCGAGCTTGATGCCGATCATCCCGGCATCGAGGCAGCGCGCGATCTCGCCCAGCGCGTGGTCCGGGAAGTTGGGGTTGACGCAGGCGTAGCCGCGGATGCGATCGGGGTGCGCCTCCTGCAGCTCGAGCAGCGCGTCGTTGCCGGCGGTGACGTCGTGGGGCGAGGGAAAGTAGACGGGGGAGGTGAGGCCCCAGGTGCCCAGGATCGAGGCCACGTGCACCGTGATGCCGATCCGCTCGCCGGCCGCCAGGCGGCTCGCGTTGCGCTCGCGCCAGTCCGCGCGGGGGGTTCGCGCGTGCAGGAGGTGCGCGTGCACATCGACGAGCATCACTCAATTTGGTATCTTCGGGCCACCACTCGCCATCCTGGAGCCCGACATGGCCCTGATCGATCGCGCACGGTCCATGCTGTTTCAGCCCCGCGCCACTTGGCGGGTCGTTGACGCGGAATTCACCAAACCCGGCGCTCTGTGGGGCCGCTACATCCTGCCGTTGGCGGCGATCGGCCCGGTCGCCACGACGATCAGTTGGATCGTCTTCGGCAAGCCGGTGCCGCTGACCAGCCTCAGCAACCGGGTCCCCATCTCGAGCGCGGTCACCCGCGGCGTCGCTGAGTTCGTGCTCGCGCTGGTGAGCGTCGTGGTGTTGACCAAGATCCTCAGCGCCCTGGCGCCGGGGTTCGGCGGCCAGCGCAACGATGTGCAGGCGCTCAAGGGCACCGCCTATGCGTACACGGCGGCCTGGTTGGGCGGCGTGTTCGCCCTGATTCCGGTCCTGTGGCCGCTCAAGTGGCTGTTCTATCTGTATACGTTCTACCTGATGTATTCCGGGATCGCCATCGTGATGAAGGTGCCGGCGAGTCAGTCAGCCGCCTACGGCGCAGTCGCGACGATCGCCACGGTCGTCGTGTTCCTGCTGATGGTCGCGGTGCTGTCGGTGTTCTAGGACTCGTGCAGCGCGGCGTCGAGGATCGCGAGCGTGCGGTCCACGGTCGCCTCATCGTGCGCCAGCGAGACGAAGTTGTACGCGGTGCGCTTGAACAGCAGGCCGCGCCGGGCGCCGCCGAGCGCCACGGCCCGGGAGCGCTCCTCGCTGGTGTAGTGCAGGAAGCACATCTCGGCGAGCCCGGCGACACCCGCGACCGCCGCGGGATGGCGCCGGGCCATCTCGTGCAGCCCGTGCAGCAGCCGTGTGCCCACGCGGTGCAGGTGGCCGCACACGTCCTCATGCTCGAACACGTCCAGCGTCGCGCGCGCGGCGGCGAGCGCCACTCCCTCCGTCGCCAGCGTCGAGGAAATCCAGGTGCGCGCCGCGGCGGCCATCAGGTCGGCCCGGCCGCCCACGGCCGCCAGCGGAAAGCCGTTCGCCAGCGCCTTGCCGAGCACCATCAAGTCGGGACGTACGCCGTAGCGCTCGGCCGCGCCGCCGATCGCCAGCCGGAACGCGGTCTTGATCTCGTCGAAGACGAGCACGGCGCCGACCCGCGTCGTCTCTTCGCGCAGCACCTCGAGCCATTCGCGCAGCGGCTCGACCACGACGACGGGCTCGACGACGACGGCCGCGAGGTCGCGCCCGCGCTCGCGGATCAGCGCGCGCGTGCCCGCGACATCGTTGTACGGCAGCTCCGCGAATAGCGCGCGGACGCCCGCGGGAACGCCGGCGACGTCCCCCTGGCACCAGTCGAGCCAGCCGTGGTAGCCGCAGCCGAGGACGTGGTCGCGCCCCGTGGCGACGCGCGCGAGCCGCACCGCGGCCGCGACCGCCTCGGCCCCGGTCTTGAGGAAGCGCACGCGCTCGAGCCACGGAATCCGGGCACCAAGGGTCTCGGCCAGCTCTTCTTCGATGACCGGCGGCAGCGGCCCGACGACACCCGACTCGATGGCGTCCAGGGCCGCGCGGGTGACCTCGGGGTGCGCGTAGCCGAGAGCCACGGCAC
>JBOHSP010000197.1:0-3194 GCA_050733275.1 Gemmatimonadales bacterium | reverse complement strand
GGGATTCGAACCCTCGACCCCCTGGTTGCAAACGCGCGACCCCACCAGGACGATTTCCTGTAACTTGCCCACTCTATAGCGAAAGCTGCTGCAACTTACAGCGCCGCTCAAGCCGGATACGGCAACGTACCGAGCGCGTGTTCAGGGCAAACTCAGGGCTACTCTACCTCGGCCTCGACTTTCATCAACTGGCTGCTGACTCCCACAAGTCCCATTCCTCCGGGTTTCCTAATGGGTCGCCAAGCAATGCGGCGTTCTCATCCCGCTCAAGCCGCAATGAAAGCTCGACTCGGCCATCCTTGTGATGGGGCAGATCCCTACAGCTGGAGGGAACTACTTCAACGAAATTGATCGCGAACGTAGCGTGGAGGCTCTGCTCCTCCACCCGCAACGTGAGAACCTCGACCTCCTCATCGTCGGTCCAGGCTTGCACGTACGCGTGTTCGAGTAGGGCAGTCGTTTCCGCCTGGAGGTCTTCGACAAGCGCGTCCTCGATATCGACTTCATCGGCTCCAGACTTCCACGCCGCTGCCGTCTTGGGCAGGTCTACAGATTCTAGCGATTCCATAGTGGAGCCGACCGGGATCGAACCGGCGACCTGTCGGTTGCAAACCGACCGCTCTCCCAGCTGAGCTACGGCCCCAACAATCAGCGTGTTGGAATTCTAATCGGCCCTCGAAATGGCATTAAGCCCATTTGCGCTCAAGCAAAATGTTCAGGGTCCAATGTCAGGGCGTTTTGGCTAACTACTTGAGGGAAGCTGCGTTCCCCAGCACAACCTGATTCTTGCAAACCAGGTGCTCTCCCAGCTGAGCTACCGCCCCCACCCAAACCTAGCAAATCCGCCTCCCATCGGAACCTCCGACGGCCTTCGGCATACGGCTAAAGAGAGGGACTTGCATGAAGCTTCTGCTCGCGATTCTGCTGGGGACCGTCGGCGCCTGCGGCGGAGCGGCGCAGCCCGCCGAGCTGCGGTTCGGCACGACCCATACGGTCGAACAGTCGGGCGCGCTCGCGGTGCTGGACTCGCTCACGACTCCGGCGCCGCTGGCGGTGGTCGTGGCGCCGTCCGGCCAGATCCTCCACGCCGCCGCGGCCGGCGACCTCGACGTCGTCCTCACGCACGCCCCGGCCCTCGAGCAGCGGCTGCTCGTCGCGCCCGGACACGCCCTGCTCCGCTGCCCGCTGGTCGTCAGCCGCTTCGCGATCGTCGGGCCGGCGTCGGATCCCGCGCAGGCTGCCCGCGCCCGGAGCGCCGCCGACGCCTTCGCGCGCATCGCCGCGGCCCGCGCCCCGTTCGTCTCGCGCGGCGATTCGTCGGGGACGCACGAGAAGGAACTCTCCTTCTGGACTGCCGGCGCCTTCACCCGCGATCGCGCGCCGTGGTACGTGCAGGCGGGGACCGACCAGGCGGCCACGCTGCGCATCGCCGGCGAACGCCAGGCGTACGCGCTCGCCGACCTCCCCACGTTCGACCGCACGGCCGCCCCGGACCTGCGGATCCTGTTCACCGCCGACACCGCGCTGCGCAACCGCTACACGTTGTACGTGGTGCGCACGTCTCAGCCGCACCTCGGGGCGTCCACCTTCGGCCGCTGGGCGATCGGCGTATGGCGCGAGCGCCTGCTCGCGCGCCGTCTGCCCGACGGTACACCGGCCTTCATCGCCCCGCAGGAGCGCGACGGCTGCGCGCAGCTGTGATGCCCATGCGCTTCCGCGATCTCGCGCCCAAGGTCCACCTCTCGCTGGAGCGGGATGGGATCACCGTCATCGCCGAGCGGGAAGCGCGCCTGCTCGAGGCCGTGGACCGGGTGCACTCGATCAAGGACGCGGCGCGCGAGGCCGGGCTCAGCTACCGCACGGCGTGGAGCGCGATCCAGGAGATCGAGAAGACGCTGGGGCGGCCCGTCGTCACCTCGCGCGCCGGGGGCGCCGGCGGCGGCGGCACGACCCTCACCGACGAATGCCGCGACGTGCTGGAGTGGTACCGGGAGCTGCACGCGCG
Source organism: Gemmatimonadales bacterium (assembly GCA_050733275.1). Classification (GTDB taxonomy): domain Bacteria; phylum Gemmatimonadota; class Gemmatimonadetes; order Gemmatimonadales; family GWC2-71-9; genus 20CM-2-65-7. Next base: position 1,189 of record JBOHSP010000197.1, on the reverse strand, counting down.
GCTCGACGCCGACCTGACGCGCGAAGGGCAGGCGTCGTCGGCGGAAGCGCAGCCCGCCTAGCGGGTCACCGCCAGCGCGTAGCCGCCGGGCAGCGTGCGCAACAGGTGGTTCGGCCGCGCGATGCCCTGAATGGACGCGCTGTACTGGCCGAACGCGCCGACGTCGGTGACGCCGATCGTGAGGATCACCTGGTTGTGCGTCAACAATCCCGTGAGCGCGAAGCGCGTGGTCGTTCCACCCAGCGGCTGTTGAAACAGCCGCAGCCCCGTCCCGGGCGTGACGCCCGTCAGCGGCTCGGGACCCGTGACGGTCAGCACGATCGCCGAGTCCAATCCCGAGTTGGGGGATGTGAGCCGCACCTCCAGATTGCCGGCGCGCGGGCCGGTCCCGTCGCCGCAACTCAGTCCGACCACGATCACGCCCACCAGCGCGGCGGCGCCGCAGAGTCGTTTCATGGGGCCCCCGTCGCCTTCACCCAGGCCAGAAAGTCGCCGATATCGAACGTGCCGTTGTTGTTGCCGAGGAAGTCCAGATAGCGGAGTTGGTCGGCGGTGAGCGGGGCCGTGGGCCCGAGCAGGTGCGCGACCACGTCCGCGGTCGTGAGCGCCGGGGCCGCGATGCTGAGCGCAAACGGTTTGCTCAGCGTCTGCCCGCCCGCCATCACGGACACCGTGAACGAGAACGCACCGGACTGCCGCGGGGACCCGGACAACCGGCCGGTGCTGGGGTTCAGCGTCACGCCCTGCGGCAGCGCGCCCGCCGTGACCACCCAATTCGTCCCCGCCCCGCAACTCACCTGCAACGTCTGATCATAGGCCGCGCCCATGACTCCATCCGGCAACGGACTCGACGACGCAATCGCGACGGTACCGAAGCACGCCAGCACCGTGTACGCGCGGTTCATCGTCAAGGTGAGCACCGCATTGGTAGTGGACGTGTCGCCCGACCAGCCGCTGAAGGTTTCGCCGCTGTTGGCCGTTGCGGTCAGCTCGATCGTGCTCCCTTCGGCAAGGAAATCGCCGCTCAGATTCGCCGGGGGATTCGCGCTGATAGTGCCACCCGGCGCCGCGGTCGCGATCAGCTGGAAGTCGCGATCGAGGGTGGCGATGAGCGTGTCACCCGCCACGGACCCGGTGATCGGATGGGTGCGCAGCCCCCCGTCGGACCACGACGCGAACCGCCAGCGGG
>JBOHSP010000196.1:0-3044 GCA_050733275.1 Gemmatimonadales bacterium | reverse complement strand
GCCGCGGCGCGCCACCGCCCAGCGCGCCGCGCCGCGATACCAGCGGCGCACGCGCTCGACGGTCGCGTCGAAGCCGCGGATGATGCGCGAGCGCTCCAGGCCACTGGTCCGCTGCACCTTGCCGAGCTGCGCGGCGAGCATCGGCACCAGCGTCAGCGCCGTGCCGAGCGAGGCGAGCATGGCGAACGAGATCGTGAGGATCAGCTCGCGGAAGATCAGCGCGGCGAGCCCGCTGATCAGCAGGAACGGCACGACGGCGGCGAGGCTGGTGGCCGTGGACGCCACCACGGCGGAGGTCACCTCGCCGGCGCCGCGGTGGGCGGCGGCTGCCGGATCGCCCGTCCCCATCTGGCGGTGGCGGAAGATGTTCTCCAGCATCACGATCGCGTTATCGATGAGCATGCCGACGCCGAGCGCGAGGCCGCCCAGGCTCATGATGTTGAGCGTCAGGTTGCCGACGCCCATCAGGAAGAACGCCGCGAGCACCGCGAGCGGGATGGCCGTGCCGATGATCACCGTCTTGCGCACGCTGCCCAGGAACAGCAGCACCACCAGCATCGCCAGCGTGCCGCCGATGATGGCGGCATCGCGCACGCCCTTCACGGCGCTGGAGATGAAGAACGACTGATCGCTGATGACCTCGTAGCGGATGTCCGGCGGGATGAAGCGCGAGCCGCGCGGACCCAACTGCTCCAGCCGCCGGCCCACGCCGCGCGCCACCTCCAGCGTATTCGCATCAGGCTGCTTGCGCACCGACAGCTTCACCGCCGGCACGCCGTCGAGCCGCACCCACAGCCGCTGCTCCTGATGGAGGTCCTCGACCTCCGCGACCTCCGAGAGCGGGATGCGCTGCCCGGTGCCGGCGACCGGGAGCAGCACGTTGCGGATGTCCTGCACCGATTGAAACTTGCCCTCGGTCTTGCCCACCAGCTCGAAGCTCGGCGACGTCACGTTGCCGGCCGCGACGTCCTGGTTGGCATCGCGCAGCGCCTGCAGCACGTCGGCCACGGCGAGGCCGTAGGACCGCAGCCGCTCCTGATCGAGGGTGACGCGGATCTCCCGCACCAGACCGCCCGAGACGTCCACCGACGCGATGCCCTCGACCGTGTAGAGCTGCGGGCGCAGCCGCAGGTCCACCCAGTCGCGCAGGTCCACCGGGGTGCGCGAGGCCGAGCTGAACGCCACCTCGTACACGGGGCTCTGGGACGGATCGAATTTGAAGATGGTCGGGGGATCGGCGTCTTCCGGAAGCCGCGCGCGCGCGCGGTCCAGGTTCTTGGAGGCGTCCTGAAGCGCGAAATTGATGTCGGTGCCGTAGCGGAAATGGAGATTGACCCCGGTCCGCCCCTCCTCCGTCTCGCTCTCCAGCCGGACCAGGTTCTCGGTGGTCGCGAGGGCGGCCTCGAGCACCTTGGTGACCTGCTCCTCCATGACCTCTGGCGCCACGCCCGAGTAGTTCACGTTGGCCCGGATCTGGGGGTACACGATCTCGGGCAGCAGGTCCAGCGGCAGCCGGGCGACGTAAAACAGGCCGAGCACCACCACGACCGACCACAGCGCGATCGTGCCGATCGGCCGCCGGATCGCGTGACTCGGGAGACTCATTCGCCGGTGTCTCCGCGCGCCCCGCTCACGCGCACCCGCGCGCCGGGGCGCAGGCTGGTGTGGCCGGAGGTCACGACCATCTCACCCTCGCTCAGGCCGCGGGAGATCTCGACCCAGCCGTCCGCCGACAGCCCCACGGCGACCGGCCGCCTGATCACGGAGTCCGACTGGACGACGTACACGAACGCGCCGTCTTCGGCCACGCCCACGGCCGGAGCGGGCACGGCGAGCGCGCCGGCGCGGCGATCGAGCGCGAAGGTGGCGCGGGCGAGATACCCGGGACGCACCCGGACGCCGTCCGGCGCCTCGCCGAGCACCACTTCGACCGGGACGAGCCGGCTCTCCGGGTCGGCGCTGGGAAACACGCGGCGGATCACGCCGGGCAGCCGCACGTCCGGATAGGCGTCGAGCGTCACCGTGACGGCCGCCCCGGGCCGCAGATGCACCACGTCGAGTTCCGACAGCCGTACCCGCACGACCAGCTCGCTCACGTCCGCCAGGTCGAAGACGCGTTGATTCGGCGAGACCGCGCTCCCGGCCTCGACGTGCTTGGCCGTCACGATCCCCGCGGACGGCGCGGTGATGCGCGAGAACGCGGCGCGCGTACTCCACAGCTCGGCTTCGCTCTTCGCGACTTCGTAGGCGGCGCGCGACTGCTCGAATTCGGCGTCGGTGATGATCCGGGTGGCATGGAGCTGCTGGTTGCGCTCGAACGTCGCGGTCGCGCTCGCCAGCACCGCCCGCGCGCGTTCGAGCTGCGCCCGCGTCTCGCGCGCGTCGAGCTCGGCGAGGAGCTGGCCCGGCCGCACCCGATCGCCTTCCTGGACGCGCAGGGCGAGCACCGTGCCCGCCATGAGGCTGTTGACGCCGATCGTGCGAATCGGCTCCACCGGCCCCACGACCGTGACGGCCCGCGCCATGTCCCGGCGCTGGGCGGCCGCCGCCGCGACCGGGAGGACGCGGCTGCCGGGGCCTCCCGGGGTCTGCTGACCCTGGGCCCCACTGGCCTGCTGACCACTGGAGCACGCCGCCGCACCGGCCCCTCCGAGGGCCCCGGCGGTGATGAGCAGCAGGGAACTAAACAGACGGCCGCGGCACTCTATCATGGGGTATCTTCTTACGCACCTGTCCGGGTTCGCGTTGGCGCAAAGCAGTCTTAAGTAAAGAGGGGAGTGCATGGTCATCAAGCGGCCGCCCGAGATCCTGCCGTCGGAGATCACCGACGAGGCCCTCTTTTGGCGTCGGCGAGAGTTTATCGGGGCAATGGGAGCCTTGGCCGGGGTGGCTTTGCTGCCGGGCTGGGCGCGCGCGCTCGGGGGCCCTGACGAAAAGCTGACAGACTACGAGGACATCACGACCTACAACAACTTCTACGAGTTCGGCACCGACAAGCGCGACCCCTCACGGCACGCGCACACGCTGCGCACCCGCCCCTGGAC
>JBOHSP010000195.1:0-6549 GCA_050733275.1 Gemmatimonadales bacterium | reverse complement strand
CGACCCCGGCGTGCTGTGCGGGCGCGGCACGCTCGAAGCGCTGGCGCGGCTGCGGCCGCAAACCCGGGAGGATCTCGTCACGAGCGGCGAGCTGCGGCAATGGCAGATCGACGTGCTGGGAGATGCGTTGCTGGAGGCGCTGCGCTAGGCCGCTAGAACCCCATCATGGCCCGGACCTTGGGATCGATGCGGTCGGGAGTCCAGTACGGCTCCCACACGATCTCGACGTCCACATCCTTCACGCCTTCGAGGTCTCGGACGACCTTGTAGACGTCGTTCGTGATCATCGGGCCCGCCGGACAGCCCGGTGACGTCAGCGTCATGTCGATGCGCACGTCGCCCGCGGCGACGTCGACGTCGTACACCAACCCGAGATCGATGATGTTCAGGTCGAGCTCGGGGTCTTTCACCTGCCGCAGCGCCTCGCGCACCGTTGCTTCCGTCAGCGGTTTCGTATCCATCGCAGCCTCCTGCACGCGAACCTAGCGGGCCGGCACGCCGCGGACCAGGCAGTGCCGCCGGGCGGCGATCCAGGCGTACACGCGCCGCGCCAGCGGCAGCACGCCCGGCACGCGGAACAGTGGCGCCATCCAGCGCCGCGGGGGCGGCAACAGCCGCAGGATCGGCCGCGCGGCGTCCGCGCCCGCGTACACTCGCCCGTCGGGGAGCACGAGGTGCATCGCGGCCGCGAGCGCGGGCAATGGGATGCCGAGGTGCGCGACGGCGGCTTCGTCCTGGAACGGCACCAATCGCAGCACCCCGGCGCGATCCCAGCGGCGCAGCACGCGGACCGCCCGGCGGCAGATCCCGCACTCCCCGTCGTACACCAGCGTCGGCCGGTCAGGAGCCATCGTGCGCGCGGGCGGCGGCGTCGGCCACCTGCCCGCGCACCTGCTTCAACACCGTAAACGACCGCCGGGTTCGCGGCGCGTAGGCGCGGTTCGTCAGCAGCACCACGAACAGGTCGCGGTCGGGATCGATCCACAGCGACGTCCCCGTCCACCCGGTGTGGCCGTAGCTGCGCGGACCAAACAGCGTGCCGGCGCTGGAAACGGTTTCCCCCGTGGGAACGGCTTCCCAGCCGAGCGTCCGGGCGCTGCGGCCGGGCGTGGCGCGAACGGCCGGGCGCGTGAAGGCGCGCACGGTCTCCGCGCGCAGCAGCCGCGGGCCGCCGGGGAGACCGCCCTCGCCCAGCATGAACTGGGCGAAGGTGGCCGTCGCCAGCGCCGTGCCGAACAATCCGGCGTGACCGGCCACGCCACCCAGCTTGGCCGCCCCCGGATCGTTGACCACGCCCGCCACCGGGTGTCCGCGCCAGCGGCCGGTCGGCGCGATGCGGGGCTCGAGTCGCCGCGGCGGCCGGAACATCATGTCGCGCTCCAGGCCCAGCGGCCCGAGAATCTCGGATGCCGCGAAGCGGTCGAGCGGCACGCCGCTCGCGCTCCGCACGATGGCCCCGAGCAGAATCGCGTTGACGTCCGAGTAGACCATGCGGGCGCCCGGGGCGGCCCGCGGCGTCGCGGCGAACACCATGCGCCACGCCGCTGCGGCATCGGGCGCGTCGCGCAACGGCAGCATCGCCGGCAACCCCGAGGTGTGCGTCAGGAGGTGGCGCACCGTGATCGCGGCGGTGCCGGCCCCCGTGAACTGGGGGAGGTAGCGCGCCACCGGCGCGTCGAGATCCACGCGGCCCCGCTCGACGAGCAGCATCAGGGACGTCGTCGTGGCGATCACCTTGGTGAGCGACGCGAGGTCCCACAGCGTGCTGTCCGCGCTCGCGGCAGCGCTGCCCGGCGACCACGTCACCCGCCCGTACCCCTTGGCGAACAGAATCGTATCGCGCCGGCCGATCACGAGCGCGGCTCCGGGGTAGGCGCCGCGGGCGATCCCGTCGAGGACCAGTGGATCGAATGTCTCGGCGGAGAATGACGCGCGCACGGGTGGGCTCCGTTCGGGTCCCCGTTGCGCGGACCCGGCGCCCGCCTGCGCCAGGAGCAGCAGCGCCGCTACGACCAAATGCCGGGAATGCGCCGGCCGCACGCCGGGCAGCGGCCGTCGCTGCCCACGCGCTGGCGCCGAATGAAGTAGCCGTGGCGCTCGATGAGCACGTCGCCACAGTCGGGGCAATAGGTGTCCTCCCAGCGGCCCACCCGCCCGGGGAGATTGCCCGCGTAGACGAAGCGCAGTCCGACCCCCGCCCCGATCTCGCAGGCGCGGACCAACGTCGCGGCGGACGTGTTGTCCGGGTCGGTCATCTTGTAATCCTTATGGAACGCGGTGACGTGCCAGGGGATTTCGGGCGACACCGCCGCGATCGCTTCCGCCGCGCGCGTGAGCTGCGCGTCGTCGTCATTGAAGCCGGGCACGATGAGCGTGACGATCTCGAGCCAGAAGCCGCGCTCGTGCACCAGACGGATCGCGTCGAGCACGTGCTCCAGCACGCCGCCCAGCCCCCGATACCGGTGATCGTCCATCGCCTTGAGGTCGATCTTGTAGCAGTCGGTCCAGGGCCGGATGTAGTCGAGAACCTCGGGGGTGGCGTTGCCGTTCGAGATCAACGCCGTGCGGAGGCCTCGCCCCCGCGCGACCCGGAACACGTCCACCGCCCACTCGGCGGTGATCAGCGGTTCGTTGTAGGACGAGCCGACCAGGCGCGCGCCCTGGCGCAGCGCGAGCGCGACCAGATCGTCCGGCGTCACCGCCGTGGGCGCCACGCCTGCCGCGCCGTCCCGCAGCGCCTGGGACGTGAGCCAGTTCTGGCAGTACCCGCAATGGAAATCGCAGCCCAGCATGCCGAAGGTGAGCGCGTCGCTGCCCGGGAGGCAATGGAAGAAGGGCTTTTTCTCGGTCGGGTCGCACTGCAGCGCGGCGACGTAACCGGCGGGCACCAACAGCGCGCCGTCGCGATTGAAGCGAACCTTGCAGATGCCGCGGCGGCCGGGCCGCACCAGGCAGCGATGCCCGCAGGCGCAGCAGCGCACCGCCCCACCCTCGAGCGGCACGACCAGCTCCCGGCCTCCCTCGCGCACCCGCGCGTCCAGCGTCTGCGCGAGCGAGCTGGCGCCGCCGTCGCCGAGCGACGCCGGCGCCCGCATCAGAAAGCTGGTGATACCGCGGGGCCCGGCCATGGGCGGCTCACCGCAGGCTTCCCGCCGCGAGCTGGTAGAGCAGCAGCACCGTGCGCACGTCGCGCTCTGACAACTCCCGTACTTTCGCCGTGGGATACATGATGTCGGTGGAGTCGGCGGAATGGTCCAGGCCGAGCAGATGGCCGACCTCGTGCAGCGCAACCACGCGCACGTCATCGGCCTCCATGGGCCGGCCCTTGGGATCGAAGGTGGCGAACGTGACGGCGGCCGACCGCAGGTGGCCGTTCTCATCCCAGGTCAGGTCGGTCTGCCCGGTGCGCTCGATCTCGAACTGGATGCGCCAGCGGATCACGACCTCCGCCTCGCTCGAATCGGCGACGAAGACGAAGCGCACGGGCACGCCGACATCCGCCCACTGGCCGAACGCGGTGCGGATGGCGTCGCGGAAGCTCGGCTGGAAGTTGGCGGCGTTGGTGGGCGCGAACCATACCTGCACCGCCGCGCCGGTGCGATTGTCCCAGCGGCGCAGCATCGAGTCGCTGCTCGCGGCGAGCATCTCGTTGAGGTAAGTGGTGCTGGCGCTGGCCCGGATCCGCCGCCGCGTCTGGGAGCGGGCGAGCAGTTCCAGGTTGCTGGGCGCGTTCGTCAGGGGCCCCGCTGCGCCGGCCTGCGACGTGGAGGCGGGCGCGACCAACACGGGCGGCGCCGACGCCGCGGGGGCGGTCGCGCCGGGCACCGGCACCAGGACGAGCTGGGAGTCCAGCGCGGCCTCGCCGCGTCCCGGGCGCGGCTCCGGCCGGAACACGTCCCAAAGAATGAAGAGGACGATGAAGACGGCGGCCGCCGAGATCATGAGGCTGAGACGACGCTCGACCATGCGCGCAATATGCCGAGCCGGCCGGTCGCGACGCTAGCTTTGCCCTGCGGTGGCCGCGCTAGGAGCCGCCCGTGAGCCGGGCGAGCTTCTCTCCCCACAGATCCCAGTGCCAGGCCGGCACGCGCAGACCGGAGCGCGGGTCCTTGAGCGGCTTGTACTGCAGCCAGGCGGGGTTCAGGCCGAGCGTGTCGCCGATGGCGACCAGGCGCTCACGGTCGGCGCTCACGAGGTGGACCATCGGCTCACCGTGGATGGTGTGGCGATGCAGCCAAACGCCGCCGCAGAGGGCGAAGATCATCCCCTCGCGGCGGCGCGCAAACTCCCGATAGGGTCGAGGCGACTCTACGTGCAGGTAATCTTGCCGGACACTGTGGCGGGGCCGACCGGCGCGGCGCCTCCGCTGAACAGGTAACAGCTGCGCGAGACCTGCGCATGCAGCGCCTCCGCCGACCAGCCCATCGGCGTGGCTTCGAGCACCGTGAGCGTGACGCCCGTCGACGGGCTGAAGTTGTTCAATGCGGCGAGGCTCGTCGTGTACGTCGTGGAGTCGTAGAAATACGCCTCCTCCGCCGTCGCCAGGTTTTTGAGGTCGGACTTCATCTGGGCGACGTAGGCCTTCTGCTTCGAGTTCACGAACTTCGGGATGGCGATCGCCGCCAGAATCCCGATGATCACGACCACGATGAGCAGCTCGATCAGCGTAAACCCGCGTGTACGCAATGACATAGGTCGCCCCAATTGTGGGCCCTCAAGCGCGTTCACGCAAGAGCCGTGCTCAGGCCTTGGCATCGACCCAATTCTTTCCGGCACCCACACTTACGACGAGGGGGACGCGCAGTTCGGTCACCTGCTCCATCTCGCGTTTCACAACAGCTGCGGCGGCCACCTGCTCGGCCTCCGGGGCCTCACAAACCAGCTCGTCGTGCACCTGCAGCACCATCCGGGCGCGGCCGCCCGCCGCGCCGAGCGCCGCGTGGATCCGGATCATCGCGATCTTGATGAGGTCGGCGGCCGATCCCTGCAGCGGAGAGTTGGTCGCCGTCCGCTCGCCGAACGCCCGGATGTTGAAGTTCTTGTCCCGCAGCTCGGGGATGTAGCGGCGCCGGCCGAACAGCGTCTCGACATACCCGCGCTGCCGCGCCTCTTCGATCGTGCGGTCAAGCCATGCGCGCACGCCCGCGAAGCGCTCGAAATATTGCCGGATGAACACCTTTGCCTGCTCGAGGGTGATGCCGAGCTGGCGCGACAGCGCGAGCGCGCCCTGGCCGTAGATCGTGGCGAAGTTGATCGTCTTGGCGCGGGCCCGCATCTCGGCGGTGACGCCGGGCTCGGGCACGCGGAAAATCACCGCTGCCGTCTGGCGGTGGATGTCGCCGCCGCGCTGGAACGCGGCCACGAACGCCGGATCGCCGGAGAGATGCGCCAGCAGCCGCAGCTCGATCTGGGAGTAGTCCGCCACGAGCAGGACGTGCCCGGGCGCCGCGATGAACGCCCGGCGAATCTCGCCGCCGCGGCGCGAGCGCACCGGGATGTTCTGGAGGTTGGGATCGGATGACGACAGCCGGCCGGTGGACGCCCCCGCCTGGTTGAAGCTCGTGTGCACGCGCCCGGTCGCGGGGTTGATGTAGCCGGGCAGGGCGTCCACGTAGGTCGACTTGAGCTTGGATAGCTCGCGATACTCGATCATCAGCCGCGGCACCTCGTGCCCCATCGCCGCGAGCTGCTCCAGCACCTCGAAATCCGTCGACGCGCCCGTCTTGGTCCGCTTCTGCACCGGCAGCATGAGCTTGTCGAACAGCACGGCGCGCAGCTGCGGCGTCGAGTTGATGTTGAAGGCGCGGCCCGCCGCGCGATAGATATCCTGCTCGAGCAGCTGCAGCTCCTTGGCAAAGCTCCGGGCCATCTCGCCGAGCAGCTCGCGATCCACCAGCACGCCCGCCGTCTCCATCGCGACGAGCACGGCGACGAGCGGCAGCTCGATCTCCTCGAGCAGCCGCAGCAACTGGTGATCCTCGAGCTCGGAGCGGAACGCCGCCTCGAGGCGCAAGACCGTTGCGGCGTAGGCGCACGCCAGCCGCCCCATCTCGCCCGGCGGCAGCTGCGACGGCGGGCGCAGCGTGCGTCCCTTCCCCAGCACCTGCTCGGGGAGCGGCAGCGAGACGGCGAGGCGCTCGCGCGCCAGGTCGGCGAGGTCGTGCGAGCGCCGGCCCGGGTCGAGCACGAAGCTCGCCAGCATCGTGTCGTAGACGCCGCCGACGAGCGCGGGCCCGGCGCGCTGGAGCGTGAGCCACAGGCGCTTCAGGTCGTGGGCGGCCTTCCGCACCGCCGGCTCCGCGAGCAGCCGGCGCAGCGGCTCCAGCTCCGGGCTGGCGAGCGCCGGCAGATTGCCGGGTGGCGCGGCTCCCGCGGCCGCGAGCTCGTCGCCCGGCGGGTGGTGCGCGAACGGCAGGTACCAGGAGCGCTCCGGCGCCGCGGCGATCGCGAGTCCGACCAGCCCCGGCACCGCGTGCAGCGCGACGAGCGGGGCGGCGCGAGCCTCAGCGATCACGGCCGCGAGCTGCGCCGCGTCGGACACCACGGCGG
>JBOHSP010000194.1:0-1710 GCA_050733275.1 Gemmatimonadales bacterium | reverse complement strand
GCGACGGCCCGCGGCCGCCGCACGCTCGCCTACCGGCTCACGGCCCCGGGCCCCCTGCGCCTCGGCCATTTCCTCCTGGGGTCGATGCGCGTGGAGCGCGATTTCCAGTACGCCGGCCGGCACCGCGATTCCCTCGGCGCCGACTTCGTGGTCCCCGAGCTGGCGCGGCTCGCGGACACGCTGGAGCGCCTGGCGCCGGCCGTGCGCCGCGCCCATCTCGCGCTGCTCGGCGCGCGCAGCGTCGCGGCGCTGCGCGCCCGGCTGCGGCCCGCCGTGAGCCTGGTGCGCGGCAGCGCGCGCTGGCGGCTGCGCGTCGAGAAGCCGAGCTTCGACGGCCGGAACCATCTCGTGCTCACGATCCGTGGCGACGTGCGCGCGAGCCGCGCCAGCCTCGCGGACGACGTGCTGACGGTCGTGCCGCGAGCCGGGCGCGACACCGTGATCCTGGACGTCGAGATCGCGACGGACGGCGCGCCGCTCACGCCGCTCGATCGCACGGCGATCTTCAACGACCGCTTCCGCCGCTTCGCCGACTCGGCGCGCACGCCCCGCCTCGAGCGTGAGATCCGCGGGTTCGAGCTGCTCAGCTCGCGCGAGAAGCTGATGGCGGGACTGCCGAACTTCGCCACCTACTTCGGGCGCGACATGCTGATGACGGCGCTCCTCATGGAACCCGTCTGGGCCGACACGATGCCCGAGTTCGTGATCGCCGCGGCGCTCGCCAAGCTGTCCCCCTCCGGCGAGGTGAGCCACGAGGAGGCGCTGGGCGGGCAGGCGATCCGCGAGCACGCGGCGGAATACCTCCGGACCGGCGATCCCCGGTGGCTGCGCGACATCGCGGAGACGCGCGAGAACTACCTGATGGTGGACGACGACTTCCAGCTTCCGGTCGTCGCCGCGCGCTATCTCGCCGATCCCGGCGTCACGGATGCGCGCAAGCGGCGGTTCCTCGAGCGCCACATCGAGCGGCTGCTCGCGAACCTCTCGTTCGTGGCGCGGCAGGCGGACGCCTACGCGCGCGATCCCGTCGCGACCAACCTCGTGAGCTTTCGCCGGCTGCCGGACGGCTGGTGGCACGCCGGGAGCTGGCGCGACAGCCGCGTGGGCTACGCCGGCGGGCGGTTCGCGTTCGACGTGAACGTGGTGTGGGTGCCCGCCGCGCTGCGCGCCATGGCGGCGATCGACAGCGCGCTGCGGGCCCTCGGCTTCACCGGCGTGCCGGAGGTGCGCAACGGGTTCCAGGTCGCGGCCGAGCACGCGTGGCGCGATGTGGCGCGGCACTTCTGGGTCGCGCTGGCCCCGGCGGAGGTCGAGACGCGCGTCCGCGCCCGGCTCGCCGCGCTGCCCGCGGCGGAGCGGACCCACTGGGAAGCCGTCCTGGCGCGCTCGGGGGTTCCCGCTGACACCCTGCGGTTTCCGGCGCTGGCGCTGGACAGCGCCGGCCGCCCGATCCCCATCATGAGCACGGACCCCGCCATGTGGCTGCTGCTCGAGCGCCAGGGCCCGGCGCGCGAGCGCCAGCTGCTTGCGCCGTTCCTGCTGCCCTACCCCGTGGGCCTGCTGATCGAGGGCCTGGGCCCGGTGGCCGCGAACGCCGCGTACGCAGCCCCGGCGGTGTGGGAGATGTTCGAGCGCGACCGCTATCATTCCCCGCGCGTGGTCTGGGGGCGGGAGGTGAAGGTGCTGCTCGCGGCGGTGGCGCCGCGCGGC
>JBOHSP010000193.1:0-12580 GCA_050733275.1 Gemmatimonadales bacterium | reverse complement strand
CCATGAGGTCGCGCGCCGCGGTGGCGAGCGGACCCCACAGCCGATCGGCCGCCCGCGTGGCGGCGGCCGCGGGGCGCACCTGCACGCGCCGCCGGTCCGCGGGATCGGACGTCCGGCTCAGATACCCCATCCGCTCCAGGCGGTCCAGCATGGCGGTCACGCTGCCGGTGGTGAGCCCGAGGGCGGCGGCGAGCTCGCCGGGCGACGCGCTCCCCCGCTCGAGCAGCACGTCGAGGCAGCGCAGGTCGGTGCGGTTGACGCCGAGGGCGGCCGCTGCCGCCTCGTCGAACGCGTCGACCGCCCGCTGGTAGGCCCGCACCTCCGCCGCGACCGCCGCCGCGATGGTCATGAAACAAATGCCTTGACAATCAAGTTATATATCTCGACACTCAAGATAATGCCACGGAGGGCATCATGACGCAAGCGTTGATCATCGGCGGCGGCATCGCGGGACCCGTGGCCGCCATGGCGCTGGAGCGGGCCGGCATCCACCCGATCGTGTACGAGGCCTACTCCAGCAGCGCGTACGAGGCCGGCGCGTTCCTCACGATCGCCGTCAACGGCCTCGCCGCCCTGCGCACACTGGGACTCGACCGGCCCGTGATGGCCCGGGGCTTCTCCTCGCCCACCATCGAATTCCGGAGCGGCACGGGGAAGCGGCTGGGCACGATCCCCGTCGGCGGCACACTGGAGGACGGCACCGTCTCGCAGACCATTCGGCGCGCCGACCTGTACGCGGTGCTCTACGACGCCGCGCGGCGGCGCGGCATCCGGGTCGAGCACGGCAAGCGCCTCGTGGACGCCGCCGTCGGGACGCGCGGCGTCGTCGCCCGCTTCGCGGACGGCAGTGAGGCCGCGGGCGATCTGTTGATCGGCGCCGACGGCATCCACTCCCGGGTGCGCCGGCTCATCGATCCGGCCGCGCCCGAGCCGCGCCACTTGCGACTCGGCAACATCGGCGGCTATGCGCCGGCCGGCCTGGTGAGCGATCCGCCCGGACATGGCGCGATGATCTTCGGCAAGCGGGCGTTCTTCGGCTACTTCGTGAGCCCGTCGGGCGAGATCTGGTGGTTTGCCAACCCACGGAGCGCACCGGGCGCCGAGCCGCCGGCGCGCCCGTCGGACCTCGCCGCCCTGTTCCGCGACGATGCCGGCCCCGCGGCCCGCATCATCGAGGGCGCGACGACCGTGCTCACCGGCCGGGACCAGCACGACCTGCCGCGGGTGCCCGCGTGGTCGCGCGGGCCGCTGGTCATCATCGGCGACGCGGCGCACGCCGCCTCCCCGAGCTCCGGCCAGGGTGCCTCGCTCGCCATCGAGGACGCGCTGGTGCTGGCGCAGTGCCTGCGCGACGTCGGGGACCCCGCCCGTGCCTTTGCCGCATACGAGCGCCTGCGCCGCCCCCGCGTGGAGCGCGTGGTGGCTTTCGGCGCCCGCACGGCGGGAACCAAGACTCCCGGTCCGATCGGCCGGGCCGTTCGGGATTTCGTGCTGCCCATCGTGCTGCGACGGTTCGCCCAGGCGCCCCAGGAGTGGTTATACGGCTACCGGGTGCAGTGGGAATCGCGGGTTACCTCCGACGCGCGGGCGGCGTGATGACTCACGATCCGGACGGCAGTCAGCGCGCCCGCGCCACCTCGTACAGGAACTCGACATAGGAGCGAACCGCGCCGTCGATGCCCTGCACCCGCGGGTTCGTCGATTCGATGACGTAGTACTCGTTGGGCGCGTGCGCCCCGGTCCCATGGCCGAGCCCGAAGTGCCCCGCGGCGAGCCGCAGCGGATCGCCGGTGAAGACGTAGCCGGGCCAGGAGCCGGCGTTGCGGGGCAGGAAGATCGGATCGATCCCAAAGCGCCGGTACACCGCCTCCTCCGCCCGGATCACCATCGCATCCGGCGGGGTGCTGGTCGGGTCGTACCCGCCCGTCATGGTGACCGTGATGTCGCCGAAGCCGCGCGTGGCGAGGTGCGCCTTGAGTGCGGCGAGCGCCTCGGCGGCCGTCATGTCCGGCACGAGCCGCAGGTCGAGCTTCGCCACGGCGCGGTGCGGCAGAATCGTCTTGCCGCCCGGGCCGGTGTAGCCGCCGACCAGGCCCTGGATGTTCACGGTGGGACGGGACATCAGCATTTCCAGCGCCTCGGTCCAACTGGCATCGCCGATCCAGCGCTCGACGCCGAGCAGGCGCTTGGCGGCATTTTCGTCCATGCGGCGCGCCGCGTTCGCGATCATCGCCTTCTCGTCGGCGGACAGCGGCCGGGCCTTGGCGGCGAAGTTGTCGATCGCGGGTGCATTGCCCGCGGGCGTAACGAGCGTCGCGAGCGCCTGCACCAGGTGCCATGCGGGGTTGTCCACGCGGGCCATGTTGCTCGAGTGAATGTCGGCCTGCGGCCCGCGGCCCCAGCCCTCGCCGGAGGCGACCAGCTCGCACTCGATCACGCCCTTGGCGCCGAACGTGATGGTGACCTGCCCCTCGGGCCCCTGCGCGGCCGACGGCATCATGACCCCGACGCTGCGCTTCAGCGCGGCGAGCACCTCGGGGCGGCGCACGACCTGCGGGAAGTGCGGCGACCCGATCTCCTCCTCGCCCTCGGCGACGAGCACGAGATTCACCGGCGGCTTGCGGCCGGCGCCGCGGATCGCGTGCAACGCGGCGAGCAGCGCCGCCTCGGGGCCTTTCTGGTTCACGGCGCCGCGGCCCATCATCACGGTGCCGACGCCCGGCCGGTTCACCAGCGCGGCGTCCCAGGGCGGCGACGACCACTCGGCGGGGTCCACCTGCTTCACGTCGTACATGAAGTAGAGACCGAGCGTGCGCGGCGCGCCCGCATCGAGCGTCGCAAAAATACCGGGCTGGCCGTCGGTGGGCACCCGCGTGACCTGGCCGAACCCGGCCTCGCGCAGCATCCGCATCGTGAGCGCGCAGCCCTCCTCGACCCCGCGGTTCTCGGCCGCGATCGACGGCTGCCCGATCCACTCCTGGAGGCGCTGCACCGTCTCGTCGTGGCGCCGCCCGATCTGCGCGAACACGGGCGCGAGATCGGATTGCTGGATCCGGATGTAGGGTGGCAGCGTGAGGGCCGCGGCCAGCGTGGACGACTCGTGCAGGAACCTGCGGCGATCGATGCCGGGGGCGTTCGGTGAGCTCACGGGGACCTCTCGGGACAGGTGGGATGGTGTGCTGCCCACCAGACGTCATACGCTGCGCCGGCGAAAGCCGCAATATCCCGATCCGTGCCGCGGCCGGCCGCGCCGGTCAGGCAACCACGTCGAAGTGCGCCATCATGCCGGACGCATGGTGCTCGAGGATGTGGCCACCTCGCTCGCCTCCAGGTCCACCACGACGACACGGCGGCCGGGGTCGGGCTGCGCCGCCCGGAACGCCTCGTCGTACGCCCGGGGGGCGTCGGCGGCAGGCTGGTGCAGGTGATGCTGATGGTCATGATGGGATGCCACGTCGCGATCTCCTCTCAGCCGGCCCGGGCCGCCGGGCCGCCGCAGCGACAATCGAGGCAGCCGTGGGTGGCGCACGTGCCGCAGCTCTGTATCAAGCGCTGCCGCAGGGCGGCGTGGGCGCGATGCAGCCGCACGCCGGCGTTGTTGGCGGTGATACCCACCTCGTTCGCGTAGCTGGCGACGGTCGCGCCCTCGAGGTCCACCCGTTTGATGACCGCGGCATACTGGGGCTTCAGCGTTTCCACGAGCGCCGCCACGCACCCGCAGATCTCCTCGCGCAGCATCTCGTCGGCGCCCGGCTCGATGGTGTCCGCCATGCCGGCCACGTGGGCGAGCGCCCGCTGCTCGGCGCCGCGGCGCCGATAGTGGTCGATCACCGCGTTGCGCAGCAAGCGGTAAAACCAGGGGATGATGGCATCGCCGTCGCGCACGGTCTCCGCGCGCTCGAGCCCCCGCACGAACGCCTCCTGCAGGATGTCCTCGGCGGCCTCGCGCGAGCCGACCCGGCGCTCGAGAAACGTGAGGAAGCGCCGGTGGTTCTCGACCAGCACGTTCAGCACGTCCGGAGGAGGCGCGGAGGAGCGGGAGACCGATTGGGCCGTCATCGGAGACGAAATATATCCGGGCCCCGCCCGCGCGACGCACGGGCGGAGCTCGGCGACATCCCGCGACTCTCTAGTCCGCGCAACCGCAGTTGCACGGCGGCGTGCAGGAGCACCCCGGCTGATCGCTGCAGATGCAGACGCCGGCGATGTTTTGCTCGTTCCTGGCCGTCATGTTGCCTCCTCAAAGGGTGGTTGGTACTGCCCTGCACCTGTAGGGACGCACGAGGGGCCGGGCCCTTACACCGGGTCATCCCGCCCCCGCACCCTGGTGTTTCCCCGTCTTGATGCTCCAGGCCTGACCAGACTAGCCTGCAGAGCAGGTCCGATGTAGCCCGCTCGTATCTCTGGAGGTGGTCATGGCCATGCGTCTCGCGACCCTGGTGCTCGGCGGGGGCGGCGCCAAGGGGGCGTTTCAGGTTGGCGCCGAGGAAGTGCTCCGCGAAGCAGGCGGCTTCCAGTGGGAGCGGATCTTCGGCGTCTCGGTGGGGGCGCTCAACGGCCTGCTGCTCGCCCAGCACGCCTATCAGGAGCTGCGCGAGGTGTGGCGCACGATCCGCGAAGAGGACGTCTACCACAAAGTGTGGTGGCCGGTCATCGCCTGGCGGCTGGCCGTGCAGCGCAAAGCCGGGATCTACAGCAGCAAGCCGCTCCGCAAGACCATCGAAAAGCACGGCGCGGGACGGCCGTTCCGGGTGCCGCTGCACGTCGG
Source organism: Gemmatimonadales bacterium (assembly GCA_050733275.1). Lineage (GTDB taxonomy): Bacteria > Gemmatimonadota > Gemmatimonadetes > Gemmatimonadales > GWC2-71-9 > 20CM-2-65-7. Next base: position 7,812 of record JBOHSP010000193.1, on the reverse strand, counting down.
CCGCGTCTCCCTGGTGAGCGGCGCGTACGAACGGGTCACCAGCGACTCGCCGGAGATCCTCGACGCGGTGTGGCACAGTGCCACGATGCCGGTCATCTGGGAGCCGATCGGGCCGCGGGCGCTGGTCGATGGCGGGCTGCGGAACGTCACCCCGCTGGGCGACGCGATGGACCACAACCCCACCGAGCTGGTCGTGGTGAATTGCAGCCCCGATCAGCCGGACATCGTGGCGCGCCCCCAGGACATCATCGAGGCCGCCAAGCGCAGTCTCACGGACATCACGATCAACGAGATCATGGTGAACGACGTGCGGGAGTTCGTGCGCATCAACAGCCTCGTCGCGCAGGCCGCCAAGCACGGCTGCGTCCTGGTGAATGACAAGGGGGAGCCGTTCCGCTACTGCCAGATCGGCGTGATCCGGCCGCGCATCTCCCTGGGCGACACGCTCGATTTTTCGCGGGACGTGATCGAGCAACGCTACGAGGCCGGGAAGGAGGCGGGGCGCGTGTTTCTCGAGCAGGCCGCGGTCCGCTCGTCGATCGAGGCGACCTGAGGCTTCGCCAACTCGCCCGAAGCGCGGTAGCATTGAGGCGATGGAAGTCATCATTCACTCGGACTACGAGCAGATGAGCCGGGCCGCGGCCCAGATCGTGGTCGACGTGCTCAACACCAAGCCGAACGCCGTGCTCGGCATGGCGACGGGCTCGACGCCGCTCGGCCTGTATCAGGAGCTGGTGCGGCGGCACACGGAGGGGGAGCTCGATTTCTCCCGCGTGACGACGTTCAATCTCGACGAGTACGTGGGCCTGCCGGGGAATCATCCCCAGAGCTACCACTACTTCATGCACGAGCATTTCTTCCAGCACGTGAACATCCCGCGGCACAACATCAACATCCCGTCCGGCACCACCAGCAACTATCCCGCCTTCTGCCAGTGGTACGAGAAGCGCATCGCCGACTGCGGGGGGATCGACCTGCAGATCCTGGGGATCGGCTCGGACGGCCACATCGCGTTCAACGAGCCGGGCAGCTCGCTCAGCTCGCGCACGCGGCTCAAGACGCTGTCGAAGCAGACCATCGACGACAACGCCCGGTTCTTCGCGCGGCGCGAGGACGTGCCGGTGTACGCCATCACGATGGGCGTCGGGACGATTCTCGATGCCCGCAAGCTGGTGTTGATCGCCAGCGGCACGCCCAAGGCGAAGGCGATCGCCCAGACCGTCGAGGGATCGGTGACCAGCATGGTGACGGCGAGCGCCATCCAATTGCACCGCGATGCGGTCGTGATCGTGGACGCGGAGGCCGCGGCGAACCTGACGATGCGCGAGTACTACGAGTTCATCTACGCGGCCAAGCCCGCGGCGCCGAAAGCCTGAGCGCTCGGGACCCGAAACAACCATTTGGCCGGTTCCGTCATCTAACATGAAAACCACCGGACCGGATCCCTTATGCTTTCAGGACTGCCGCTTCTGGCCGCGGTCGCGTTCGCCGTTCAGTCTTCGGATGGCCCACCCTCCAGCCGGGCGGCGGACTCCCCCCCGGCGCCGACGAGTGTCACCGCGGTCCGGGCGGCGCAGCAGCCCATCATCGACGGACGCGACGACGACGCGGTGTGGCGCGCGGCCGCCCCCATCACCGGGTTCCTGGAATGGCGGCCCACCGAGGGCGCCCCACCCAAGCTCCCGACCGAGGCCAAGGTGGCGTACGACCCGGGCAACCTCTACGTGTTCGTCCGGGCGTTCGATCCGCATCCCGACAGCATCATCACCGTCCTCGCCCGCCGCGACTACTTCACCCCCTCCGACATGATCTGGCTGTTCCTCGACCCCTATCACGACCGGCGGACGGGGTTCGAGTTCGGTGTGAATCCCTCGGGCGTGAAGCTCGACGCGCAGATCTACAATGACGGCAACGAGGATTTCGCGTGGGACGCCGTGTGGGACGTGGCGACGCGCGTGGACTCGCTGGGCTGGACGGCCGAGTTCCGGATTCCGCTGTCGCAGCTCCCGTTCCGCCGCCAGCGCAGCCAGACCTTCGGTTTTACCGTGGACCGCAACCTGTACCGCTATGCCCAGCGCGTGAGCTGGCCGCTGCTCCGCCAGTCCCAGGCCGGGTTCGTATCGCAATTCGGCGAGATCGCCGGGCTGGTGGGTCTCGAGGCACCCCGGCGGCTCGAGGTCGCGCCCTATGTGGTGACGAAGAATGAGTCGCAAATCGAGTCGAGCGCGCGCGTGCGGCACCAGGACATCACGGCGGGCGGCGACGTGAAGTACCGGGTGGCGTCGAACCTGACGCTCGACGCCACGATCAACCCCGACTTCGGGCAGGTGGAAGCCGATCCGGGCGTGCTGAATCTGTCGGCATTCGAGACGTTCTTCCGCGAGCAGCGGCCGTTCTTCGTGCAGGGCGCGGGCACGTTCCGGTTCAACGTGAACTGCAACGCCGTGAACGACTGCTCGACGGGTGAAGGGCTCGTGTACTCGCGGCGCATCGGCCGCGCGCCGCAGCTCGCGGGCGCCTACGACGACACGACCTCCGCGGCGTTCACCACGATCCTCGGGGCGGCCAAGCTCACGGGCCGCCTGCCGGGCGGCCTCGCGATCGGGGCGCTCGACGCCGTCACCCACCGCGTGCGCGGCACGGGCGGCGCGACCATCGAGCCCACCACCAACTACGGCGTGCTGCGGCTGCGCCAGGACTTGCGCGGCGGCGAGAGCAGCGTCGGCGGCATCGTGACCGCCGTGAACCGCGACAACGACGCCTGGACCGCTCCCTACCTGCACTCCAGCGCCTACGTGGGCGCGCTGGATTTCCGGCATCGCTTCCCGGGCGGGCGCTACGAGCTGTCGGCCGCGCTCGGCTTCAGCCGCGTGGCGGGGAGCGCGCAGGCCATCGCCGCGACCCAGCAGAGCCCCACGCACTACTACCAGCGGCCCGACGCGGGACTCACGTTCGACCCGACCCGCACCTCGCTGTCGGGCAACACGCAGGAGGTGACGTTCGCGAAGGTGGGCGGGACGCATTTCCTCGGCCAGACGAGCTACCAGCGCCGCTCGGCGGGGTTCGAGATCAACGATCTCGGCTACCTCCAGCGCGCCGATCAGCAGACGTGGAGCACGTGGTTCGCCTACTTCGACCGCCGCGCGCGCAAGCTGTATCAGCGGTTCCAGTGGAACTTCAACTGGTGGCAGTACTGGACGACGGCGGGCCTGCCCGAGGAGCGCGCGTTCAACACGAACGTGCACATCACGTTCCCGAACACGTGGTCGTTTCACATGGGTGGGACGATCGGCCAGCTCGGGACCACCTACTGCTACTCGTGCGCGCGGGGCGGGCCCGCGGTGCGCCAGGACTCCTACTTTGCGCCGTGGGCGGGTATCATCGGCGACGACCGCAAGGCGCTCGTGCCCTCGTTCTGGGTCAACTATCTGACGGCGGACGGTGGACGGTCCCGGCGCATCAGCCTCTCGCCAGAAATCGACTTCAAGGTGGCGTCGCGCGTGACCGCGGCCATCGCGCCGGGCTACGCGCGCTCGCGCGACGACATCCAGTCGCTCGGATCGACCACGGACACGAGCGGTGTCACGCACTACCTGTTCGGCCATCTCGAGCAGCGGCAGCTCGCCCTCACGGTACGGTTTACGTATCCGTTCCACGCCAACATGTCGCTGCAGGTCTACGCGCAGCCGTTCATCTCGAAGGGCACGTTCAGCAGTGTCCGCGAGCTGTCGGCGACCCCGCGCGCCAGGGAGTACGACAGCCGCTACCAGGCGTTCACGGACACCGCTGTCACCGACAACATCGTGGGGTTCAACTTCAAGCAGTTCCGCTCGAACGTCGTGTTCCGGTGGGAGTACCGCCCCGGGTCGACGCTGTTCGTGGTCTGGAGTCAGGGCCGCCGCGATCGCACGAGCTTCGAGGGAACACAGAGCTTCGGCGGGGACATGCGCGATCTGTTCGATGTGCGGCCGGACAACACCTTCCTGGTGAAGATGTCGTACTGGATCAACCGGTAGCATCCGGTCAGCAGAGCGGTAGCGCGCGGGCGGAGGGCACGGCAGCCGGGAGTCGCGCCTGACGGCCGGGTTGCGGGCGGGGAGCGGGGCGGGTATAAGGGAAGTATGGTCCGTCCATTCCCTATGCTGCTGGTGGGCACCGTTGGCGCCGCGGTGCTGAGCGCTGCATGCGGTGAACCCCCCCGTCCCAGCGTGACGATCGACATGCCCGCCGATGGCGATTCGGTGCGGGGCGCTGCCGTGCACGTGATGCTTTCGGCGACCGGGGTCGAGCTGGCGCCGGCCTCAGAGGAGCGCGCGGGTACGGCCCATCACCATCTCTTTCTCGACGTGGACACCGGGCCGCTCGATCAGGAGATCCCCGCCGGTGTCACCGGGATCATTCACCTGGGCCGCGCGCAGACGGAGTTCCACTGGGACAGCGTGGCGCCGGGGGCGCACCGGATCATCGCGGTGCTGGCCGATTGGCGGCACGTGCCGCTGGTTCCGCCCGCCACCGATACCGTCCGATTCGTCGCTCAGCCGCGCTAGCGGCTGCCCGGGCGACGCCGCCCGATTGCCGGATCGCGCTCGGCGATCTAGGCTCCTAGGTGACCATCACCGCGTACGCCGCCCAGCTGGCCGAGGTCGGGCGCCAGTGTCATGCGCGCGGCTGGGCGCTCGGGACCAGCGGGAATTTCAGCGCCGTGGTGAGCCGCGATCCCCTGCGCCTCGCGATTACGATGAGCGGCGTGGACAAGGGGCACCTGTCGGCCGATCACATCGTGGAGATCGACGACACCGGGGGGGTCGTCGCGGGACCGGCGGGCGCGCCAGCGGCGCCGTCGGCCGAAACGCGCGTGCACCTGACGATCGTGCGCGCCCGAGGGGCGGCGGCGGGAGCGGTCCTGCATACGCACTCGATCTGGAGCACGCTCCTCTCCGACGCGACCGCCGCCGATGGACTGGCCATCGAGGGGTACGAGATGTTGAAGGGCCTGGCCGGCGTGCGCACGCACGCGCACCGCGAGTGGCTGCCGATCGTCGAGAACACGCAGGACTGGGCGGCCGCCGCGCCGCGGATCGAGGCCATGCTGGCCGCGCACCCCGCGGCGCACGGCTTCCTGATCCGGCGCCATGGCCTGTACACCTGGGGCCGGGACCTCGCGGAGGCGAGGCGGCACGTCGAGATTCTGGAGTTCTTGTGTGAGGTGCTGGGGAGAAAGCGAGGAACGACATGGCCACAGTGAGAATCCCGGAGGAACAGCGGACGCTGACCGACCAGGATGAGGTGACGCGGTACCTGATGCGGCTGGGCATCGAGTACGAGCGCTGGCCGGCGGCCGAGCAGGTGCGGCCGGATGCCTCAGCCGACGAAGTCCTCGCGGCGTACGCGGAGGAAATCGCGCGGCTCAAGGCGCGCGGCGGCTACGTCACGGCCGACGTGATCGACGTGACCGCCCAGACGCCCGGGCTGGATGCGATGCTGGCGAAGTTCAGCGTCGAGCATTGGCACGACGAGGACGAGGTGCGCTTCATCATCCGGGGCCGCGGGCTGTTTCACATCCACCCGCGCGACGGAGCAGGCCCGGTCATCGCCATCGAGGTGGAGGCGGGCGATCTGATTCGCGTGCCGCGGGGGACGTGGCACTGGTTCGATCTATGCGGCGACCGGGACATCCGCGCCATCCGGCTGTTCCAGGACAAGTCCGGCTGGACGCCGCACTACACCAACAGCGGGGTGGATACGGGCTACCAGCCGGTCTGCTTCGGACCCACGTACGTGCCGCTGTCCCGCTGAGCGACGGTGTCGTCGCGCCGCGAGGAACCGGTCCGCGCGATCCTGCTGGACATCGAAGGCACGACGACGCCGGTCGAATTCGTTCACCAGGTGTTGTTTCCCTACGCGCGGGCGCGGGTGGCGGCGTTCCTCGCGCAGCACGCCGCCGACCCGGACGTGCGCGCCGACATCGCGCGGCTGCGGGCCGAGTACGCGGCCGAACGTCCCCAGGAGTCCGGTCCGCCGTCATGGGAGCGGGCCGACGACCTCGCGGCGGCCGCCGCCTACGCGCACTGGCTGAGCGATCGCGATCGCAAGTCCACCGGCCTGAAATCGCTGCAGGGCAAGATCTGGGAGGAGGGGTATCGCGCGGGCGGAGCCCTGCACGGCCGGGTGCCCATCTATCCCGACGTCGCCCCTGCCCTGGCCCGCTGGCGGGCGGGCGGACGGGACGTCGCGATCTTTTCGTCGGGCAGCGTGCAGGCGCAGCGCAGTCTGTTCGCCAACACGACGGCGGGCGATCTCACGCCGCTGCTCGCGGCGTATTTCGACACGACGACGGGGCCGAAGCAGGAGTCCGGGAGTTACACGCGCCTTGCCGCCGCGCTGGGCCGGGCCCCATGGGAGGTGCTGTTCGTGTCGGATGTGGGGGCGGAGCTGGACGCGGCGCGCCAGGCGGGCATGCGCACGGCCTTGTGCGTGCGCGCGACCGCATCCCCCGCGGCGGCGGGCGGGGACCACCCGGTGATCGGGACGTTCGATGCGATCGCCTAGCCGGGCCCATTGACTTTCGCCGACCGCCACGGCATCGTTCGCACCGAGCGAAAGGGTCAGTGACTGAACCGAGGACCTGGGGCATCGCCCACGGTCCTCGATTTGTTCTTAGGGGAGGCCGCGTGGAAGTCTTGCTGCGCGAGAACGACCGACTGGACGTTGTCCTGAAGAAGTTCCGCCGCCAGATCACCAAGGCCGGCCTGTTCCAGGACCTGAAGAAGGGCCGGTTTTACGAGAGCCCGTCCGCTCGACGGCGCCGGAAGGACAAGGTAGCGGCCCGCCGCAAGGCGAAGACCGCTCGGCGCCGCGAACAGTACTAGCACAGGAGTTCAACAGATGGAACGCATTACCGGTACCGTGAAGTGGTTCAACGACGCGAAGGGGTTTGGCTTCATCACCCCGGAGAACGGCGAGAAGGACTGCTTCGTGCATCACACCGCCATTCAGGCACAGGGCTTCAAGTCGTTGGCCGAAGGCGAGCGCGTCGAGTTCGAGGTCGTGCAGGGCCAGAAGGGCCCGGCGGCGCAGAACGTCGTCAAGCTGTAACCGCACGCGGTATCCCAACACGCACGGCGCTCTTCCTCACGGAAGGGCGCCGTGCTCTTTTGAGCGGCCATGAACCCCACGGGGCTCAAGCGATTGGGGCGCGTTCTCCCGCGCTATCCGCCGGCGATCGCTCCCACCACGAGCAATGGCTCCGCGCCCGTGGCGACGGGAGCGGGCAGCGGAGCATCCGGCGGCTCGTGCGACCAGTCGCGCGCGCAGGCGAACAACCGCACGAACGGGCGGCGCGCGAGCGTCACGTGATCGCGGATCGTTCCGCGCAGCACGGGATAGCGCGCCTCGAGCGCATCGAGCACGGCGCGCGGCGTGGCCGGGCCCGGGACGTCGAGCACCACTTCCCCGCCCACGCCCGCCAGCGTCTGCAGATGGTGCGGCAGCTCGACGCGAATCACGGCAGCGTCTGGACCTCCACCGACAGCACCGGGGGCAGGTCGCGCACGATCGCGGTCCAGCTGTCCCCCGCATCGGCGGACGCATACACCTGCCCGCCGGTCGTCCCGAAGTAGACGCCGCACTGCTCGAGCGAGTCCACGGCCATCGCATCACGCAGCACGTTGACGTAGCAGTCGCGCTGCGGCAGGCCCTTGGTCAGCGCCTCCCATTCGCCGCCGCCCGAGCGGCTGCGGTACACCTGCAGCTTGCCGTCCAGCGGGTAGTGCTCCGAGTCGCTCTTGATCGGGACGACGTAGATCGTGTCGG
>JBOHSP010000192.1:0-1764 GCA_050733275.1 Gemmatimonadales bacterium | reverse complement strand
GCTCGCTGTACTCGTACAGCATCGCGAACGTCAGGCGATCGTGGTGGTGCTTACGGTGCACCGGATCGTGCCCGAAGTACGCCAGGGTGTCGTGCATCCATCCCATGTTCCACTTGAACGTGAAGCCAAGCCCGCCTTCCCGCGTCGCGCCGCTCACGCCCGGCCAGGCCGTGGATTCTTCGGCGACGGTAAAGCACTCGGGGGCGTCGGCCGCCAACGCCTCGTTGAGCTGGCGCAGCAAGGCGACGGCCTCGAGGTTCTCGCGACCGCCTTGCGCGTTGGGCAGCCACTCGCCCGCTTTACGGCTGTAGTCGAGGTAGAGCATCGAGGCCACGGCGTCGACGCGCAGGGCGTCGATGTGGAATTCCAAGCACCAGTAGAGCGCGTTGGCGAGGAGGAAGTTGCTGACCTCGTGGCGCCCGCAGTTGAACACCAGGGTGCCCCAGTCGGGGTGCTCGCCGCGGCGCGGGTCCTCATGCTCGTACAGCGCCGTGCCGTCGAAGCGGCGCAGCGCGAAGTCGTCGCGCGGGAAATGCGCCGGCACCCAGTCGAGGATCACGCCCACGCGGTGCCGGTGGCAGTAGTCGACGAAGAACCGAAAATCGTCCGGCGTGCCGTAGCGCGCGGTCGGGGCGTAGTAGCCCATCACCTGATAGCCCCACGAGCCGGTGAACGCGTGCTCCGCCACCGGCAGCAGCTCGATGTGCGTGAACCCCAGCCGACGCACGTGGTCCACGAGGCGCGGCGCGATCTCGCGGTAGGTGAGGGGGCGGTGGCCCTCCTCGGGGACGCGGGCCCACGAGCCGAGGTGCACCTCGTAGATCGCGATCGGCTCGCGCCGCGGATCGGCGCCGCGGCGGGTGGCGCGCCAGCCGTCGTCGTCCCAGGCGTGTTCGCTCGCGACGACGCGCGCGGCGGTGCCCGGCGGCGCCTCCATCGCCTGCGCCATCGGATCGGTCTTGATCCGCAGCGCGCCCTCCGCCGTCTTGATCTCGTACTTGTAGAGTGCGCCGGGAGGGACGCCCGGAATGAACAGCTCGAACACGCCGGACTGCCCCAGCCGACGCATCGGGTACAGGCGGCCGTCCCAGCCACAGAAGTCGCCGATCACGCTGACCCGCCGGGCCGCCGGCGCCCACACCGCGAAGGCGACCCCGGGCTCGCCGTCGACCACGCGGACGTGCGCGCCCAGGTGCTGCCACAGCCGCCGGTGGCGTCCTTCGCTGAGCAGGTGCAGGTCCAGCTCGCCGAGCGACGGCGTGAACCGGTAGGGATCGCCGCGCGCCCACGTCGATCCGTCGGCAAAACGGAACCGGATCGCATACCGCAGGGGCAGGCGGCGGTCCCGCCCGGGCACGGCGCCGGCGAACATCCCGGGCGCTCCTCGCGGCCCGCCCGCCAGCGGGACCGCCGTCCCGTCCTCCAGTATTGCCTCCGCGGAGACGGCGTCGGGGTGAAACGCGCGAATCACGACGCCGTCGCGCGTCGCATGCGCGCCCAGGATGCGGTGGGGGTCGGCGTGGTCGCCGCGGGCGACGGCCGCGAGCTCGTTCGGGGCCGCCGTCATCCCTGCGGCTGGCGCTGTAACAGCACCAGCGAGAACGCGCCGGCGGCCAGCCGCTCGCCCGAGACGGGTCGGGGCTGCTGCGCGGCGCGCGTCGTGTTGATCAGCTCGATCCAGCCGCCCGGATCGGAGGGGACCAGCGGCAGGGTGAACGACTGCTCGTGGCCATGGGCGTTGAGGAGCTGCAGCAGCGTCTGGCC
>JBOHSP010000191.1:0-2311 GCA_050733275.1 Gemmatimonadales bacterium | reverse complement strand
CTTCGCCATGGCGCGCGGTAGCCAGGGCAAGGGGCGCGACGTCACGGCGATGGAGATGACGAAGTGGTTCGACACCAATTACCACTACATCGTGCCTGAGCTGGAGCGGCATCAGCGGTTCCGAGTCGGCGCGACGAAGCCGCTCGATGAGTATCGCGAGGCCCGCGCCTTGGGGATCGAGACGACGCCGGTGCTGATCGGGCCGGTCACGTTCCTGCTGCTGGGAAAGACGCGGGCGGCGCGCTTCGAGCGGATGGAGCTGCTCGACGCGCTGCTGCCCGTCTACGGCGAGGTGCTCGCCGGGCTCGCCGCCGCGGGCGCGGGCTGGATCCAGCTCGACGAGCCGTGTCTCGCGCTCGATCGCAGCAACGCGGAGCGCGCGGCGTTCCGGCGCGCCTACGACTACCTGGCGCGCCGCGCCGGGAGCGCGCGCCTCCTCGTCGCCACGTACTTCGCCGGGCTCGACGACAACCTGGAGACCGCGCTGGCGCTGCCGGTGCAGGGGCTGCACGTGGACCTGGTTCGGGCGCCCGGGCAGCTCGACGCGCTGCTCGCCAACTGGCCCGACCGGCGGGTGCTGTCGGCGGGCGTGGTGGACGGCCGCAACGTGTGGCGCGCCGATCTCGACAGCCGTCTCGGGCTGCTCGAGCGCGCGGTGGCGCGCGTGGGCGAGGACCGGTTGGCGGTCGCCCCCTCCTGCTCGCTGCTCCACGTGCCGCTCGACCTCGATCTCGAGACGAAGCTCGACGCCGAGCTCAAGACGTGGCTCGCGTTCGCGAAGCAGAAGCTCGGCGAGGTGGTGACGCTGGCGCGCGGCGTGAATCAGGGACGCGAGGCGATCGCCGCCGAGCTCGACGCCGGCACCCGCGTGGCGGCAGCCCGGCGGGCATCGCCCCGGATCAACAACGCCGCGGTGCGGCGCCGGGTGAGTGCCGTTACCGAAAAGGACCTGGTCCGCGGCGCGCCGTACGCCGAGCGCCGCAAGGCCCAGCTCGATCTGCCGCTGTTTCCGACCACGACGATCGGCTCGTTCCCGCAGACGGCCGAGGTGCGGGCGGCGCGCCGCAAGCTGCACGACCGGCAGCTCAGCGTCGCCGAGTACGAGCGGTTCATCGAGGAGCAGATCGCCCGAACGATCACGCTGCAACAGGAGATCGGGCTCGATGTCCTGGTGCATGGGGAGTTCGAGCGCAACGACATGGTCGAGTACTTCGGTGAGCAGCTCGCGGGGTTCGCCTTCACCGAGCACGGCTGGGTGCAATCGTACGGCACGCGCTACGTGAAGCCGCCGATCGTGTTCGGTGACGTGTCCCGGCCCGGCGCCATGACGGTGCGGTGGAGCCGCTACGCGCAGTCGCTCACGGACCGTCCGGTGAAGGGAATGCTCACGGGGCCCGTGACCATCCTGCAGTGGTCTTTCGTGCGCGACGATCAGCCACGGGCCGACACCGCGAAGCAGGTGGCGCTCGCGATCCGCGATGAGGTGCTGGATCTCGAAGCGTCGGGCATCCGGGCGATTCAGATCGACGAGCCGGCCCTGCGCGAGGGGATGCCGCTGCGGCGCGCCGACTGGCCGGCGTATCTCGAGTGGGCGGTGAACGCGTTCCGGCTGGCGACTGCGGGCGTCGGCAACGCCACCCAGATCCACACCCACATGTGCTACAGCGAGTTCAACGACGTGCTGCGCGTGATCGAGCAGATGGACGCCGACGTGATCTCGATCGAGAATGCCCGTTCGGGCTCCGAGCTGCTGCAGGGGTTCGAGCAGTACAGGTACCCGAACGAGATCGGCCCCGGGGTCTACGACATCCACTCTCCGCGTGTGCCGTCGACGGCGGAGATCGCGGCGGCGCTGCAGGGCATGCGGCGCGTGCTCGACGACCGCCAGATTTGGGTTAATCCCGACTGCGGGCTGAAGACCCGGGGGTGGGCGGAGACGCTGCCGTCGCTGCGCAACATGGTCGAGGCGGCGCGGGACGTGAGACGGGAAACGGGAGACGGGAAACGGGAACCGTGACCGGCCACTGCGTATCCCATTTCCCGTCGCGCGTTTCCTGTGTATCGTACGGTCATGATGGATGAGATTCGCGTCACCGCCGAGCCGGTCGACAACGTCCGCTGCAAGTTCGTCGTCAACCGGCTGCTCTATCCGGGCGGGCTGCGCCGGTTCACGTCGGCGGCCGAGGCGAAAGGGTCGCCGCTCGCCGAGGCGATCTTCGCCACGCCCGAGCTGGATGTGGCCGAACTGATCGTCTCGGGCAATCTCGTGACCGTGGTGAAGCAGGCGCCCGCGCCGTGGCAGACCCTGGGC
>JBOHSP010000190.1:0-6003 GCA_050733275.1 Gemmatimonadales bacterium | reverse complement strand
CTCTTCGGCGGCCCGCGCGCGCCCCAGGTCGAGAAGCGCGTGCGCCAGCGCGTATTCGACGTGGATGGTCGCCTGGAGCTGCTTGATGCGATTGATCGTGAGGCGGTCATTCTGCGTCAGTCCGTCGAGGCCTTCCAGCTGCTTCAGGTATCGGAACGCGACGTCCACGGTCCCGCGGAACTGTTCGGCCGCGATGCGACTGGGGGCGTCGAGGTACAGCTCGGCCGCGCGGATTTCGTCGAACACCGCCGTGACGACGCCGCTCCCGGCCGCGCTCGAGGTCGCCAGGTGTTCGAGCTCCGCGCCGAGCGTGCGCCGCAGCGTCCCGAGCCCCGTGATCCCGACCACCGCCGCGACGATGAGGCCGAGCAGCAGGCCGGAGAGCCCGAGAATGATGCGGCCACGGATCGTGTCGAGCGCGCGCATTACGGCGCCGCTTCCGTCACCAGCCGGCCGCCCTGCACGATGCCGATCACCACCGGCTTTTCGGGGACGTCGCCGCGCGCGTCGAACGCGATCGTGCCGGTCACGCCCTCGAACGCGGGGAGGTCGCCGCCGATCCGCGCGAGCCGGTCGCGGACGGCGCGGCGGTCACCACCCGCCTCCGCGATCACCTGCGCCAGGAGGTGCACGATGTCGTACGCGCCAGCGCCGCGGTGATCGGGCCGCTCTCCCCCATAGGCGCGCGCGTAGGCGGCCACGAATGCCGCGTTGCGCTCGCCGGGGCGGTCGGGCAGGTAGGCCGAGGACACCCGGACGCCGGGGGCCTCGATGCCCGTCAGGGCATCGCCGCCCAGCACGGGCCAGCGCGCGGCAGCACCGAGCTGCCCCATCTCCCGCAGCGCCAGCTCCGCGCCGCCGCGCTCGGTGGCGAGCATCAGCACGTCCACGCCGCCGCGCTGGCGCAGCCGCGACAGGTACGGCTCGAGGCTGGAGGTCGACGGCAGGGAGGGATCTTCGCTGACGATTTCGCCGCCCAGGCGGCGGAATTCCGCCGCGAAGCTCATCCGCAGTCCGCGCCCGTAGTCGTCATCGACGTAGATGAGACCGGCCCGCCGGGCGCCCAGTCTCTGGCGCGCGAACCGCGCGAGCTGGGCACCGTGGCTCAAATCGGTGGGGCAGACGCGAAACACCCAGGGGCTCACGCCGGACAGGTCGGGGCTCGATGCGGAGGGGGAAAGCATCGCGACGGGCGCCGTCCCGGCCCCGTACACCCGCCCGGCCGCGAGCGACGTGCCCGAGGTCAGGTGGCCCACCACGGCGACGACCGCGGGGTCGCGGGCCAGCTCGAGCGCCACGCGGATCGCGACCTCCGCTTGGCCGCTGTCGTCGCGGATGCGGAGGGCGAGCTGCCGGCCCCCGACGCCGCCCCGGGCGTTGATCTCGCGGACGGCGAGCTCGGCGGCACGCTGCATCGACACGCCGCGGGGCTGCGAAAACGGACCGGCGAGGCCGAGGACGATGGGTGTGTCCCCGGAAGTCCGCGCGCACGAGATCACGACCAGGGCGACGCAGAGCGGCAGTTTCCGCAGCGAGTCCTCCGAATGTCGAAAACGGAACGCGCGCGGCAAGGTTAAGGAGGATCGTGGGATAGCGCAATATCCACGTTCTCTCGACACGGTAGTCGACACCGATGTGGAAAAGTCTCATAATTCGGCATGGAGACGACGCGCGCGACGCGGTTGCTATGCGGCTTTGCCGCGGCGCTCGAGCGGCTGCTCGCCGTCCGCGACGCCGCCGAAATGGAAGCGACGTGGGAGGAACTCGATCTCGGGCAGATGGGATGGGAGGCGCTGGCGGTCGCGCGGCGCTCCGGCAGCGAACGCCTCGAGCCCGCGCTGGCGCAGCTAGACCGCCGGTTGCTCGCGGTGCTCGAGCGTGCGCGCGCGTTCCTCGATCCGCACGTCGTCACGTTCCGCATTCCGGAGCTCGAGCGCTGGCAGCACGCCGCGGCCGCGGCGCTGGTGGGGGCGCGCTGGGGCGTCGCCGGCCTGCGCACAGTCATCGCCGACACCCGCGCGCCTCTGGGGCGCCGGTATTTCGCCTTTCTCGCGCTCGCCGAGCGGCACCCGCAGGGGGCGTGGGCGCTGTTCGCGAAGTACCTCGACACGCCCGGCGCGCACCACGCTTTCGTGGCCGCCGCGGTGGAAGCGGCGCGCTACTACCCGGGACGGGCGGACACGCTGATCGCCCTGTTCGAGCGCATCCGCGGCGACCTGATGCTGCGGCGCTTCCTCAGCCCCAAAATCCTCGAGTCCCTCTACGTGCTCGGCGAACCGGTCGCCATTCCTCTCTATGAGGAGCTGTTGGTCACGGGCCACACCGACGCCGATCCCGATCGCTGCGAGGTGACGCGGGCGCTCGTGGGCGTGCGGAAACTGACGGGCAGGATCGCGGCGAGCGCCAAATTCGCCGATCCCGAGGCGCCGGCGGTGCAACAGGCGCTCGACGAGGCCGAGCGGCGGTTTGATGAGTCCCGTGACCAGTTGAAGCCTGTAGTGGTGATCTGAGTGCGCTCACCGCGCACCGCGCACAAAGCTCCACACCTTCTCCCGATACGCCGACGCTCCGATTTCGTACGTCTCGTTGTGCCCCGCACCCTCGATCATCACGAACTCGACCGCCGCAGGTGCCGCGGCGGCGAGCCGCCGGCTCATGTTCAGGGGCACGATCACATCTTCGGTACCGTGAAACACGAGCACCGGGCACCGCACCCGCGCGATCGCGCCGAGATTGTCGAGCCGCAGCCGGACCAGAAACGGCGGCACGATGCGGTAATGCTTGGCCGCCATGTCGCGCGCGCTGGTGAACGGCGAGTCGAGGATCAACCCGGCCACGTCGTGCCCGGCCGCAAGGCGGAGGGCCGGCGCGCTGCCGAGCGACCGGCCGTACACGAAGATGCGGCTGGAATCGACCTCGGGCCGCTCGGCCAGCGCCTGGTAGGCGAGCTCGGCGGCTTCGTACATGCCCGCCTCGCTGGCCCGCCCGCCGCTTCCGCCGTAACCCGGATAGTCCACGATCAGCAGGGCCGCGTCGGGCGGCACCAGGTCGCGCAGGATCGGCCAGATCAGGCCGATGGTCTCGGCGTTACCGTAGAACCATAAGACGGCGGCCGCCTTCCGCCGCCCTTCGCCGCCCTCCGCCGCCGTTGGAGGGAGATACCATCCCACCAAGCGCGTCTCGTCCCGCATCCGCAGCTCTATCGACTCTCCGTACCCCAGCACCTTTTGGGGATCGGGTGGCGCGCCTCGAGGGGCGGGAAACGTGATGCGCTCCTGGAACGCCCAGAGCAGCGCCAGGACCACCGCGTAGGCCGCGAGCACAGTCCAGATGACGGCCATGACGCGTGTTATCTTGGGGCGCAATGAACCCGGAGCTCGTCTTGCGGGCCCGTGGTGCGCTGCTGGGGCTCGCCGCCGGCAATCAACTCGGCGTGCCGACGGAACAACTCGGCACAGCCGAAGCGATTCGTAGTGCCTTTCCACACGGTCTGGCCGACCTCCGACCGCCACCCACGAACTCCCCCTACGACGATGACGTTGCCATGGCGCTGCTGCTCGGCGAATCGCTGGTGGAGCGCGACGGATTCGACGCCGCCGATGTCGCGCAGCGTTGGGTGCAGTGGATGAAGGTCGATGGGCGCGGCATCGGCGCGACCACGCGCCAAGCCCTCGCGCTGATCGACCGCGGCAAGGAGCCGTTCGAGGCCGGCCGGCAGGTGTACGAGCAGGGCCCGCAGCGGTCCGCGGGCAACGGCGCCGTGATGCGCTGCGCGCCCGTGGCTCTCCGCTACCACGACGATCCCGATCGGCTGATCCGCGTGTCGAGCCAGCAGGCGGCGATCACGCATGCCGACCCCCGGTGCACCTGGGGCGCCGCCGTCGTGAACCTCGCGATCCGGGAGCTGCTCCACGGCAACATCTACTTCGTGGACGAGGTGCTGCACCGCGTCGGGGATCGTGCACCCCGGCCGCTCCGCGACGCGTTGCACCGCGTGCTGCGGGAGGGAGAGACCGACCTGCCGATCGCGGTCGCCGGCAAGTTCGGCTATGTGGTGCACTGCGTGGAGATTGCGTGTTGGTTTGCGACCCACGACCGGAATCTGGAGGACGCGCTCCTCTACCTCGCGCACGCGGGCGGTGACACCGATACGAACGCCGCGGTGGCGGGCGCGCTGCTGGGGGCGCGGTATGGGGAGGCGGCCCTGCCGCCACGGTGGCTCGGACAACTGGTGGACGCCCAGCGGATTGGAGGGCTCGCGGAGGCATTGGTGCGCGGTACGGGGTAGGGTTTCCCGCGCACCGCGTACCCCTCACCGCGTACGGTTATTGCGCACGCTTCACGTACTTGGAGATCCGATCCATCACGTCATTGTCGGTCAGCGTGATCGAGATGACGCGCCACTGTCTGGCACCGCGCCAGTTGAGCCGCACCACGCGCCGGCCGCTGGTCCACTCGAGCATGCTGCGCTCGCGGCGTTGGGGAGGCCCGAGCTGCGCCGTCAGATCTCGCCGGGTGCGATCCACCAAGGACGGTGTACCCGAGTCGGTCAGCGAGACCATGGCGGTCTTGCCCTCGAGTACGTACGCGCTCAGGTAGAAGCTGGCGCTGTCGCGCGGGTCGCGGATCATCACGCCGCACTCCATGAGCTGCGCGGTGTGCCGGGAGGTGTTGCAGCGCAGCACGTCCCGCTGCGCCAGCGCGCGGGCGCGTTGGGCGAACTCCCGGTACGATTTGCCCGCGGTGAAGCCGCGATACGACAAGGTGGCTGCCGGCCGACTCGTGGCGGCGGCTGGCGCCGGAGGGTTCTGGCCGGCGAGCGCCACCGGCAGCAGGACGGTGGCGGCGAGGGTGAGGGGGTGAGCGGCGTGGGTCATGCTGGCCAATATACCGCCTATGCAATGGGCCTGGGGTGTGCTCCCCAGGCCCATGACACGCGGCGTCCTGCGGTCGTTCAGACCTTCCGAACGTTCTGCGCCTGCAGCCCTTTGGGACCCTGAGCGACATCGAATTCCACGCTGTCGCCCTCGGCGAGGCTGCGGAAGCCATCGGCCTGGATCGCCGTGAAGTGGACGAACACATCGGGACCCGACTCCTGCGCGATAAAGCCAAAGCCCTTCGCGTCGTTGAACCACTTCACCTTACCCTTTGCCATACTGTTCAAACCTCTGCACTGAGGGGCACGGCCCCGGAATCGAACGACCTCAGGCCACCACGGCCTGGGACGGGCTCAAACAAAAACCGCGAGACAGGTGGTCCTCGCGGAGCGCAGACAGCCAGTGAATTGGGTGCCTCGTATTGCTTGAACCGCGGCCAAAAGTATGGGTCACCCATCACACTGTCAATTAGAAGTCAATCAGAACGTGTACAACAGTATGTTGACAGCAATATGACACTTTCAGTTCTTCCGTTGCGGGGATTGCTGAGCTAACCTCAAGCGTCCCTTACCGATTCGCTCCAGCCGAGGAACCGTATATGCTCCTGTCCGTACTGTTGCCTCTCGCCGTCCTCCAACAGGCTCCGGCCACGCCGCCGGCGCCCGCGTCGCCGATCGCCCGCGTCGACGTGCAGCCCTCGGGCGGCGAAGTGCCGATCGGCGGCCAGCTCAAGTTCGCGGCGCGCGCGCTGGATGCGTCGGGACAGGAGGTGCCCAGGGCGGAAATCGGCTGGTTCGTGGGCGGCGACGTCGGGGAAGTGGACGAGGCCGGGGTGTTCACGGGCGGCTACCAGGGCTACGCACGGGTGACGGCGGTGGGCTACATCCCCGGTCAGCCGGGCAGTCAGGTGTTCGGCTCGGCGCTGGTGCGCGTGCTCCCGGAGCCGCCGGCGCGGATCGCGCTGGATCCCCGGCCGACGCGCATGGTCGCGGGGACGCGGCTGACGCTGGTGGCGACGCCGTTTTCGCGCCATGGCGACCGCCGCGACGATGCGGTGCGCTTCACCTCGAGCAACGCGCGCGTCCTGGCCGTCAGTCCCGCGGGCCGCGTGCGCGCGGTCGCGGCC
>JBOHSP010000189.1:0-2682 GCA_050733275.1 Gemmatimonadales bacterium | reverse complement strand
GCCCGGGGTTAGAGAGATCTGCGGGATGTCAGCAGCCGTTACATCCACCGTCCCACCTTGAGATTCCAGATACGCCACTAAAGCCCAGACTTGTTGCGGCGACAGCGTGCGGCTGAGGTCCGGCATGATCGGCTCGTAGCCCTGCACGACGAAGCCGCCGGGCCGGGTGAGCGATTCGTGCAGGTAGGTCTTGCAGCTCGTGCCGGGCTCGCGGCTGCCGCAGCGCGCGCCGATCGGCCCCTGGCCGCGCTCGTCGGTGAGCAAGTTGGGCGCGCGGGTGCCAAGACCGTGGCAGGCCGTGCAGCCGCCCGCGCCCTGATAAAGCTGCTCGCCGGCCGCCACCAGCTCCTCCGGGGTGACGTTCGCGCTCAGCGTGAGCGCCTGCGGGACCTCCGACTGCACCTGGGGAATCTTGTTCGCGATCAGCGTGTAGAGCGCGAGCGTGCCGAGGACGACGGCCGCGATCCGGAGGTTAATGGCCCACATAGGTCGATTTCTCGGCCAGACCACCGAGCCAAAAGATGAAGGCCACAAGACTCAAGAACAGCAGTACGCAGACGCTGATCATGATCGCGGCGTAGCCGAGCGCCGGCGTGGCCGCGTAGGCGCTGGTATCGGGCATCACGTTGTAGATATGCCAGTGCTGGCGGATGCCGCTGCGCGCGAAGCCCATCAGGCCCATGAGCCAGGTGAACGTGACGGCGAGGATGAACAGCGCGTACTGCGAGCGCGGCGGCATCTGGCCCCAGCGGATCGCGCCGCGCGACTCGGCGCCCCGGGCGAGCAGCACGTCGATGACGGTGACGAACAGGATGCAGGCGAGCACCGCGCCGACCTGGTAGACCGAGTAGCCGATGCGCACGATCGCTTCGACGAAGTAGCCCTTGATGCCGTAGTACAGCACGATGGCCGCCGCGATCGCGAACATCGCTCCCTGGATCTGCGTCCCCCGCTTCGCCCACGGCACCACCGGCCGGGTGTTGGCGCGGCGGTACATCAGGAACGAGAGAAACGTGGCGAGGATCATGAGGTTCACGGCGGTGTTCTTCGCGCTCATCACACCGAGCACGCCGAGGAAGGGGTGGTGCGAGCCCCCCATCGCGGCCAGCTCGCGCGAGTCGGCGATCATTGTATGCGGCGTGCCCCACACGATGGCGCCGATCACGAGCACGGCGAGCAGCCACTTGGTGTAGGGCCGGAACCGCTCCGCGCCGGGGATGCGGCCCATGCCCACCCAGAGGTAGTAGTTGCCGGCGAGGAACAGCACCGCGATGAGGAACGCCTGGATCACCCACAGCCAGCTCATGAAGCCGCCCATCATCGTGATGCCCAGCGACTGGTCGTACTCGTAGATCTCGCGGCCCAGCCAGTAGCCCGCGAACGGCAGCACGATCAGCATCGCGATCGCGATGAAGTTGCCGACGTAGCCCATCCAATCGTAGTGCGCGCGCTCCTCGTCGGATTGGGCCGCGAGGAAGCGGTAGCTCGCGTACGCACCCACGATCGCGCCGCCGAATACGGCGTTGGCGATCAGCCGGTGGATGTTGATGGGCATCCAGGTGGCGTTGGTGATCGCCACCCAGAGATCGATGGTCGAGGGCGCGGTCTGCGCGGTGACCTCGGCCGGCGGCGACATCATGTAGGTGAGCCACGAGTTCGCGATGAACATCACGATCGTGCCCCACACGTTGAGCAGGATGCCTAGCGTCCAATGGCCGATCTTTGCCCGGCCCGTCTTCCAGCGGTCCCACCCGTAGTAGTAGAGGTACAGCGTGAACGACTCGAAGAAGAACAGCGCGGCGTACACCCACATCGAGGGGCCGAAGACGGCGGTGAGATAGGCCCACAGCGGCTGGTACAGCGTCGCGAGGAGGAAGACGAGCACGGCGCCCCAGATGGCGGTGGCGCTGTAGGCGATGAGCAGCAGCCGGGTGAACTCCTTCGCCAGCCGGTCGTACCGCTGCTCCTTGCCGAAGATGCCCACCGCCTCGGCGACGACCGCGAACATCGGCACGCCGAGCACGAACGCCGCGAACATCAGGTGGATCTCGGCCGCGATCCAGACGGCGGCGCGGCTGCCGATGACGGGAAACTGGCCGTACGCGCTCGCCGTGTCGGCTACCGCCTGGAGCAGAAGGACAGTGCTAGCCATGCGTGATCCCCAAAAGCGGGTCCTTCGCGCCTTCGGCGCTCAGGCGCCGGAAACCACCCGACCCTCCCTTTTGGCCAAACGAGCGCCGCGGAGTGTCATCCTGAGCGAGCGCGCGGCACGCGCGCGAGCGAAGGACCTGCTTGTCACGTCTAGGGATCATTGGTCAGGAAGAACGGCTTGCGTTTGGAGAAGTCGATCGGCATGGCGCTGCGGATCTCCGACAGCAGCTCCGGCGTGACCTGCGCGAGCCCCCGCTCGCGGGCCCAGTCCTCGACGCGCTTCATCACCACGCCGCGCACGAACGACGGGATGCGCGCGAGCCGCGTCCGGGCCGCGTCCGACCAGACGAGCGCGGGCTGGAAGTCCTGCCCGTACGTCACCTCGCGCACGCGCTCGATCACGGTGGCTCCGGCCGGCGGCTCGTACACGCACGAGGGGTCGGCGGCGAGCACGTCGCCCTCGAGCGCGAAGGCGCGGGCGCGGCAGCCGCCGCAGAGCTTCCGGTACTCGCAGCGGCCGCACTTGCCGCC
>JBOHSP010000188.1:0-6750 GCA_050733275.1 Gemmatimonadales bacterium | reverse complement strand
CGAGCAGCTCGGGCGCGAGCGTGCCGCGCGGCGCATCGGGCGGCGGCTTCGCCACGATTTCGACGGCGCCGAGCTCCAGCGCCCGGATCGCGGTAGCCGTGCCGGGCCCCGCGTGACCGCTCACCACGACGATGGGCCGCGGCGCCTCGGACATGATGTATCCGATCGCGCTGAGCCCGTCGAGCTCCGGCATCTCGAGATCGAGCGTGACGACGGCGGGATCGTACTGGTGCACCTTGCGCACGGCGTCGAAGCCGTCGCGCGCCGTCGCCACGACGCGGAACTCCCCGTCGTCGCGGGCGCCGCCCGCCAGGATGTCCACGAGCACGCGGCGCATCAGGGCGCTGTCGTCGGCGACCAGCACTGTGGGGCGAAGCCGCGCGGGGGGGACGTCAGATGATCGTGACATCCAGACCCACCGACCGGATCTCGACGCGGCCGTCCGCCACGTGGAACCGCACCGTGCGGCCGCGCTCGCCCCCCACCGCCTCGCCCACGATCGGGATCGCCGCGGCGCGCAGCGCGTCGCGCGCCGCCACGACGTTGCGCTCGCCCATCTGCATCGCCCCCGGCGCGAGGAGCTGGCTGAACATGCTGGCGCCCCCCGCGAGCTTGGCGACGAGACGCTGCCGCTCGGCGCCCAGCACCCGCAGCCGCTCGACCAGCAGCGGCACGGCCGTATCGGGGAACTTGGCGGGATTGGTCGCGTCGTGGACCAGGCTGCGGGACGGCAGCAGCACGTGCGCCATCGCGCCGGCGCGCGCGCCCCGGTCGTGCAGCATGATGGCGACGCAGGAGCCCAGGCCGAGCGTGATCAGCACGCCATCGCCGCGCTCGGCCGCCCAGTCGGCTACCTTGACGACGACTTCCGTCAGGTCGTCACCCCCTGCCCCGCTCTCCGCGGGGCGGGTCCTCACCCCCTGACCCCCGCGGCGCCGGGCGAAGCGGCGGAACGGCCGCGGGCTGCAGGTAGATGCGCTCCCGCGGGTCGGCGAGCGTGAGGCGCTGGCGCGCCGGCCCGAACAGCGTCTCGACCTTACCGAGCAGCAGCACGCCGTCCGGGGCGAGCGCGTCCACGAACGTCTGAAACAGCCGCTCCTGCGCCTGCCGCTCGAAGTAAATGACCACGTTGCGGCAGACGATGAGATCGTACGGCGGGTGCGGCGGCGGCTCGCGCGTGAGATCGTGCGGCACGACCCGCACGAGCTCCCGGAGCGCCGGCACCGCCTCGCCCCCCGGGAAGTAGCGGCGCCGCAGATCGGCCGGCATCTCCGTGAACGCGCTCTCCGGATAGCGCGCCGCGCGCGTGCGCTCCAGGCTCACGCGGTCTACGTCGGTGGCGTCGATGCCGGCGGCCCGCGGCGCCCCGGGACGGGCGAGCTCGGCGAGCAGCACCGCGATGGTGTAGGGCTCCTCGCCCGAGGCGCAGCCCGCCGACCACGCCCGCAGGCCCCGTCCCTCGCGTGCCGCCCACAGGCGGGCGAGATAGGGCCGCAGCGCCTCCCAGGTGTCGGCGTTGCGGTAGAACTTGGTGACGTTGATGGTGAGCGCGTCGAGCAGCTCCTGATACTCGCGCGCGTCATCGTCGAGCAGCCGGCTGTAGTCGTCGTAGGTGTGCACGCTGCGGGCGCGCATCCGCACCGCGATGCGGCGCTTGAGGCATTTGTGCTTGTAGGCGTCGCAGTTGATCGCGCGCGCCCGCGAGATCTTGTCCGTCAGCGCCGCGAACGCGCGCTCCGACTCGTCTTCCCGCGTGTCCGATCGGCCCCTCACGCCAGGGCGCTCAGGGTCTCGAGGTTGGTCTTCACCAACTCGTGGCGGGGATTGAGCTCGAGCGCGCGCCGCCACAGCGCGTTCGCCTGGGTCCGGTCGTTCCGCTTGTACGCGATGTTGCCGAGCTTGAAGTAGACGTCGTCGCCGAGGTCGGGCGACAGCTCGACGGCCCGCTGGTAGAGTGTCCAGGCCTCATCGTAGCGGGACGCGCGATAGGCGAGGTCACCGAGGTTCTTGGAGAGCTGAGGCAGCGACGGCTCGTCGCGCAGCGCGGCGCGGGCCAGCTCCTCGGCCGCCGGCAGCTCACCGGCCAGCTCGTGCAGCACGGCGAGGTTGTTGCGCAGCACGGCGTTCTGCGGATACGCCTCCACGGCCTCGGCGGCGAGCTGCTCGGCCGCCTCGAAGTCGCCCGCCGCCGCGGCGGTGAGGGCCCGCGCCCAGTACCAGATCGGTGGCGGGGGCTTCTGGTCGCCCCACAGCTCGCGGGCGCGGTCCAGGCGCCCGGCGGCGCTGGCGTGGTCGCCCTGCTTCAGCGCCACGATGCCCCAGCCGAGGGAGACGCGCGCATCGGTGCGCGCGCGCGCTGCCGCCTCGGCGTAGGCCGCCGCGGCCTCCTCCAGGCGGCCCAGCTGCTCGTAGGCAAGCCCCAGGTTGTGCAGCACGGCCGGCCGCGAGCCGCCCTTCTCCGCCGCGAGCCGCAGGGCCTCCATCGCCTCGCGCCAGCGCGCCTGCTTCAGCGCCACCAGTCCGATGAAGAAGTGCGCGTGGGCATCGCCGCCCCGCAGCTCGGCCACGCGGCGGAACTCGCGCGCCGCCTCGTCGAGCATGCCGGTCTTGTAGAACGCGATGCCGAGATTGCGGTGCTCCTCGACCCGCGCGTCCGTCATCTGCAGGTCTTCGGCGCTGCTGGTGCGCCCCGCGCGGTGCAGGAAGCCGGCGGTGACGAGCCCGTACAGCGCCTTCCCTACCTCGAACTCGCCCAGCCCGGAGTCTTCGATCGCCTGATTCACGTCGCGCGAGCCGTCGAGCAGCGGCAGCAGCCGCTCCTGCGCCTCGGTGAGCGTGGCATCGCTGATCGCGATCCGGTCGCGGTCGACGATGAAGATCAGGTCGAACGAGGGAATTTTTTTCTCGATCAGGCTCCACTCGTCCACGCGGCGGGCGCCCTCGAGCAGCAGCGACTCGGGATTGATCGAGACGAGGAAGTCCTGCTGCTCGGGCCGGACGTCGGCCTCGAAGTTGAACGTCCCCTGCGTCCAGGTGAACAGATAGTAGACCGACTCCTCGATCTGCATCCGCATGTAGCGCTCGAGCTCGTCCTGCGAGAGCACTCGCTGGCCCACGAGGATCTCGCCGAGCTTCTTGTCGCGCTCCTTGGCCTGCCGGTGGATCGCCGAGTCGAGCTGCTCCTGGGTGATCTTTTCGTGTTTGACGAGGATGTCGCCCAGGCGGTCGCGGCGGTTCACGATCGACGCGTAACAGATCCGGCCCCTGTCGAAGTAGATGTAGCCGAAGTTGGAGCGGTCGGCGATGGACAGGCAGCCGGTCTTCTGCCCCAGCGCCAGCAACTGGAGGACGTCGGGCAGCGAGGCTTCCTTGAGCGAGCCCTTGATCGCCATCTAGCGCAGCTCCTCGATCACGCGGTCGCCGGTGGCCGGCCAGTCCCACACCATCTTCTCGCGGCTGCGCACGCCGCCGGCGCTCGACACCACGAGGCCGCTGGTGCGCAGGATGCCGCTGCGCCGCCCGCCCGCGGGCTGGCCCTCGAGAACTTCCCGCGCGAGCCCCGCGGTGACCGGCTGGTCCTGCTCCGCCGCCGCCTCCAGCACGCGCTGCACCAACCCGGTGAGGCTGCGCACCGACGCGAGGGGACGGTCGGCGAGGTAGTCGAGCAGCGCGCCCTCCGGGGCGATGTGGTTCTGGACGAGCACCCGTTCCAGGGCGCGCCGCCGCAGCTCGCGATCCGGCTCGCCCACCTCGACCACCAGCCCCCCTTCGAGCCGGGACACGATCCGCGGCTCCAACCCCTCGAGCGTGTTGGGATGCGCCGGCGCCGTGAAGATGAGCTGGCGGTCCGCATCGAGAAACTGGTTGAACAGGTTGAACAGCTCCTCCTGGCTGCGCTCCTTCCCGGCGAGCAGCTGGATGTCGTCGAGCAGCAGGGCGGTGGCGCGGCGGTAGCGCGCCCGCCACCAGTCGACGCGATTCCCGTCGATCGCGGCGATCAGCTCGTCCACGAACGCCTGCGTCGACAGACACGCGACGACCGCGTTCTTCTTGCGCGCGAGCTCGAGCCCCACCGCGTGGAGCAGATGCGTCTTGCCGAGCCCGCTGCGGCCCGCGATGACGAGCGGGTTGTATTTCTTGCCGGGCGCCGCGATCACGTCGCGCGCCGCGCCGCAGGCGATCTCGTTCGACGGCCCCACCACGAAGCTCTCCAGCGGAAACGCCGCGGAGGGCCCCGGCGGGGGGGCGGCGCCTTCGCGCACCTGCGCGGCGGCCGCCTCCGCGTCGGCGAGGCGGTCGGGATCGCGGAATACCTTATCCCCCGCCGCCTGCGGATCGAGCGCCGCCACTTCCGCTTCCAGCGTCTTGAGCCGCTCGACGTCCTGCATGTACGTCGCGATCGCGTCGTCCACGGCGGGCGGCGTGTCCTGCTCCAGCAGGTGCTCAAGCCGCGACGTGCGGTATCCTTCGCCCTCCCAGCGCAGCATCGCCTCGGCGACGCGCGCCCGCCACGCTTCCACCGCCTTGCCGACGGTGACGGTGACGTCGCTGAGGAATTGGGAGAACTCGTCGCCGCCCGGCGCACCCGCGGGCGCGGCCTCCCCCTTCCCGCTTCCCGCTTCGCCCTTCCCGGTGACGCCGAGCACCTGCCGCGCCGCTGCGGCGTTGATCGGCGCCTCGTTCACCGCCTGATAGGCGACGAGGCGGTTCAGTGCGCCCATCAGCTCCCGGACATTCGGATACTCGATCTTGGCGACCGTCTCGAGCACGCCCGGCTGGAACGTCGAGCCGCGCTCCTCCGCCTTGCGCCGCAGGATCGCGACGCGCGTCTCGTAGTCCGGCACCCCGATGTCCACGACCAACCCACCCGAGAACCGCGAGATCAGCCGCTCGTCGAGGTCGGCGATCTCGGCAGGCGGGCGATCGCTCGCGAGCACGATCTGGTGGCCGGCCTGCTGCAGCGCCTCGGTGAGGCGCAGCAGCTCCGACTGCATCTCCTTGCGATTCGTGAGGAACTGCACGTCGTCGACGAGCAACACGTCCACGTTCTGGAAGCGGCGGCGGAAGGCGTCACCCTGCCCCGCGGCGATCGCGGCGTGAAACGCCTCGACGTACTCGTCGAGCGTGAGGTATTCGATGTTGAGCTGCGGGGCGAGCGCCTTGGCGCTGTGCCCGACGGCCATGAGCAGGTGGGTCTTGCCGAGGCCAGAGCCACTATAAATGAAGAGCGGATTGTAGGCCGAGCCCGGGTTTTCGGCGACGGTGCGGCCCGCGGTCACGGCCAGGCGGTTCGCGGCCCCGACCACGAACGTTTCGAACGTGAACCGCGGATTGAGCGCGGTCGTCATGCCGTGGTGCCGGCCGCGAGCTTCTTCAGGACCAGCTCGGAGACGGCCTTGAGCGTCTCGAAGACGCCCTGGCCGTGCAGGGCGTCGGCGGCGAAGCTCGGCACGGCCCGGAAATTGAGCGCGTCGTCCAGCTCGGCCGCGGTGAAAATCAGCTCGCGCGGCAGGTCCTGCTTGTTGTACTGCATCACCAGCGGCATGGCGCGCACGTCCACCCCGTGCTCCAGCAGGTTGCTCTGCAGGTTCTGGAGGCTCTCGAGGTTTTCGTCGAGCTGCCGCGCCTGGCTGTCGCCCACGAACACGACGCCGTCGGCGCCCTGGAGCACGAGGCGCCGCGTGGCGTTGTAATAGACCTGGCCCGGGACCGTGTAGAGCTGGAACCGGGTCGTGAACCCCGAGATCTGGCCGAGGTCGATGGGGAGGAAGTCGAAGAACAGGGTGCGGTCGGTCTGGGTGGCGAGCGATACCATGCGGCCGCGCCGCGTTTCGGGGACGCGGCCGTAGATGTACTGCAGATTGGTGGTCTTGCCGGAGCGCCCCGGTCCGTAATACACGATTTTGCAGGTGATCTCGCGCGTCGTGAAGTTCACCAGGGACACGGGCTATCTCCCGAACAGCGTGTTGAGGCTTTCCGTCAGCTCGCGCTCGAAATCGGCCGCCAGCACCTGCTTGGGCACCGCGCCTTTGGGACTCGCCGCCTGGAGATCGGCGGCCAGTTGCTCAAAGAATAACTGCACCAGGCCGATGGATGAACCATCGAGCTCGTAGACCGCGAGCACCGCGAGGGGCCCCCGCTCGGTCTGGAGCGTGGACAGGAAGATCCCCTGCCGCTGGCCCTGGTGATTCAGCGCGGCGAACGGCGGCTGGCCGAGCTGGCGCGCGATCTCGTCGGTCGAGGCCACGATCGCCGCGGCGAGCGCCGCCGCCGACATCACGTCCACGGCGCGCGAGAATCCTGACTGCGCGAGCACCTGTCCCGCAGGCGTCAGTACCAGTACCAGACGCACCGACGACTCGCGCACGAAGTCGGTGAGCGGCTGGAGCGTCCAGCCCTCGACGGCCCGCGTGGTGCGCGCGGTCACGGCACCAGCTCCGCGGCGCGCAGCAGCTCGAGCCGCACCAGCCCGATGTTCACGTCGGGATCGGCCACGGCGACCACCAGCACGCCGCCCGCCGTGGGCACCACGAGCAGCGCGCCGCGCTCGGCCTGGAGGTGCCAGAAGACGCCCGGCCCGACGCCCGCGGCCTGCATCGCGCGCGTGAGCCGGCCCGCGAGGCTGCCGGCGAGCGCGGCGACGGCGGACCCCTTGATGCCCTCCATCAGCTGCTCGGCCACCACCAGCCCGTCGTCCCCGGAGACGAGCATGGCGCCGCGTACGCCGCGCACGCGGGTGACGAGATCGAG
>JBOHSP010000187.1:0-3275 GCA_050733275.1 Gemmatimonadales bacterium | reverse complement strand
TCGTGACCGCGCCCCTCGGCCTGCTCGCCCTCGTGCTCGGCGTGGGGCAGCAGGCGCCGGTGCTCGCGCCCATCGCCGACAACAGCTTCCTGATCGAAGAGGCGTACAATCAGGAGCCGCGCGTCGTGCAGCACATCAACACGCTGATGCGGTTCAACGGACGCTGGGCGTATTCCTTTACCCAGGAGTGGCCCGTCCGTGTGCAGCGCCATCAAGTCAGTTATACCGTCCCGGTGGAGCGCGGTGTGGGCGACGTGGCGCTGAACTACCGCCACCAGTTGGCGGGCAGTGAGGCGTTCGCGTTCGCGCCGCGAGTCTCGCTGCTGCTGCCCACGGGCAACGCGGACCGCGGGTTCGGCACGGGCGGTGTGGGCTATCAGATGAACCTGCCGCTCAGCATCGGCGCGGGCCCGCGCCTGGTGACGCACTGGAACGGCGGGGTGACGTTCAGTCCCGCGATCGACGAGACGGTCTACAACGCCGGCGCGAGCGCGATCTTCCGCGCCCACCCGATGGTCAATCTGATGCTGGAGCTGGCATGGAGCGGCATTGACGGGGGACAGGACGAACTACTACTCAACCCGGGCGTGCGGTGGGCGCACAACATCCCGGGACGAGCCGGGCTTCAGGTCGTGCCGGGGATTGCCGTGCCGATTGAGATTGGGGGAGAGGGAACGACGGGCGTCTTTTTGTATTTGAGTCTGGAGCACGGGTTCTAGAAAAGCGCGGACAATCACTACTAGACGCAACAGACGCACAGCGGCGTTTAGTCTAGAGTTTACGGGACAACACGCAATCCTCGGGTTCGCGGGTTGTCCCATGACTTAAGCCTGTGCGTCCGCTGCTGCGTCTGTGCGTCTAGTAGTGCTTGTCCTAAGCTGGTCTTGCCGGCGTCTAGTTGTGATTGTCCTAAGTAGTTCTTGCCCGCGTCTAGTAGTGCAGGTCCTAGGTCGTCCTTGCCTGCTCTAGGGCGCGGAGTATGGCGCTGAGCCGCCGATCTCTGGCTTCCCTGAGCATTCCTACATCCTTGGTATACGCGCGTTCTATCGCCTGGGTAAGCGATCGCTGCTGCTCAGGCTCGAGCCGGTGCCACGTGGCGAGCGTGCCTTCCCACATCTTCTCGAACGTCGCCAGCAGATGTTGCAGGAAGCCGGTGACGCCGCCGTCGCTGGCGGCGAGGTGGTAGGTGAGGTGCGGGCCGGCCGCCGCCCAGCCCAGCGCGGGGCCGAGGGAGACGGCGCGATCGAGATCGTCCACGCTGATCACGCCGCGGAGCACGAGGTCGATGCATTCCCGCCACACTGCTGCGGCGATGCGGCTGACGACGTAGCCCGGCACCGCTTTCTTCAGCACGATCGGGTAGCGGCCCAGGGCGCGCAGATAGTCCACGGCGCGGGTGACCGTGGCCGGGGACGTCCGCCCTTCGGGCACCACCTCCACCAGGGGGATCAGCTCGGGCGGATTCAGGGGATGGGTGACGAGGCAGCGCTCGAGCCGGCGCACGCGGCCGAAGATCTCGGTGGGCGTGAGCCCGCTCGAAGACGACGTCAGCAGGGCGTCGTTCGCGGCGACCTGCTCGATCGCCTCCGTGACTTTCTGCTTGGCATGGATGTCCTCGTGGATCGCTTCGATCACCCAGTCGGCGTCCTTCACGGCCTGGAGCAGGCTGCGCGCCTGGGTGAACTCGAGCAGACCGCGCTCGACGATGCCGGGCGTGGCGCGGCCGAGATCGACGAGCGCGCGCGAGCGCCGCGGGACGTCGTCGAACGCGCGCTCGGCGGCGCGGGAGTTCGAGTCGAACAGCGCGACCGGCCAGCCGGCCGAGGCGCACAGCGCCGCCCAACCGACGCCGATGTCGCCCGCGCCGATCACGGCGACTTTCCGCGGCAGCGTCATACCGTCGCCCCCGCGCCCTCGAGGGCGTTCAGCACGCGGTCGAACAGCAGGCGCCGCACCGGCTCGGGGCGCACGTCCACCGCGACGCGCGCGAGCGGGCCCTGGGGATCGAGCCGCGTCCGGCCCCGCTGCTCGGTCTCGTCGAGTACCACGCCGAGGCGCAGGTCGTCGAACGTCAGGACGGCGGGGTCGAGCAGCACGCCAATCAGCAGCACGTCGTTGATCACCGCTCCCTCCAGGCGCTCGTGCTTGCGGTGGAACTCGAGGTAAAAGCGCAGCGCGTCCCGCACCCAGCCCTCCATGCCGTCGAGCCGTTCGATTTCGGTCGCGTGCAGCACGAGCTTCCGGGTGACGTCGAGCCCCACGAGCTCCGTGGGCAGCCCCGCCGCCAGCACCTCGGCGAGCGCCTCCGGATCGCACCACGCGTTGAACTCCGAGTATTTCGTCTGCGTGCCCCGCGCCTCGAGCCCCCCGATCATCGCCAGGTGGCGCGCGACTTTGGTCCGCACCAGGTCGCGGTCGGCTCGCAGCGCGAGCGCCAGGCTGGTGACCGGCCCGAGCGTCACGAGCGTGACGGGCTCCGGCTGCTCGGCGAGCAGCCGCTGCAGCGGCCGCACGTAGTCGAGGATCACCCCCGCCGGCGGCAGCGCGGCGTAGCCGAGGCCCGACGGGCCATGCGTGTCCGCCGCGACGAAAAGCGGGCGCTTGAGCGGCCGGCGCGCGCCGATCCCCATCGTGGGGCGACGCCCGTTCCCCAACCGCCGCACGATCTCCACGGTGTTGCGAAAGGCGTTTTCGATCGTGGTGTTGCCGTAGGAGACCGAAATGCCCCGCACATCCAGCTCGGGCGAGTGCAGCGCCAGCGCGAGGGCGAGGCAGTCGTCGATCCCGGGATCGGTATCGATAACAACGGGAAGCGGGATACGGGAAACGGGAGACGGAGCGGCAGGGGCGGCGGCCACGGGTAAAGGCTACGGTTGGCGAATCTCGCGCGCAATGGTTTCGCGCAACCGGGCGAACTCGCGCTCGCCGCCGAAGCCGAAGATCCGCTCGATCACGCGGCCGCGGCGGTCGAGCAACACCGAGTAGGGCAGCCCGCGATAGTGATACACCGCCTTCATCGCGCCGCCGCCCACGAGGATGGGAAACGGCGGGCGGAACTCGCGCACGAACGCGCGCATCCGGCCGGCGTCCACGTCGTCGGAGATCGCGGCGATGGCGAAATCGCTACTCGGCAGCTCGCGATACAGCGCCGCCATGTGGGGAAACTCTTCACGGCACGGGTCGCACCAGGATGCCCAGAAGTTGACCAGCGTGACCTTGCCGCGGTAGTCGGCGAGGCGGACGGTGTCGCCCGCGAGATCGGGGAGCGCGAACGG
>JBOHSP010000186.1:0-5458 GCA_050733275.1 Gemmatimonadales bacterium | reverse complement strand
GGCTCGTGATCGGGCCGGCCGGCGTGGTGATCGTCTCGGGGGCGATCGCCGTCAGCACGTTCGGGACGCTCAACGGCTCGATGATGACGGCGCCGCGCATCTTCTTCGCGGCCGCGGAGGACCGGCTGTTCCCCCAGGCGATCGCGCGCGTGGACCCGCGCACGCTGGCGCCGACGGGCGCGGTGGTCCTGATTACGGTGATGGGCGTGATCTACATTTTGATCAGTACGTTCACTCAGCACGCCGACCAGATAAACAACGGCAACTGGCCGTTCTATGCGCTGGCGGTGCTGGGGGTGTTCGTGCTGCGCCGCCGGCGGCCCGACCTCGAGCGCCCGTACCGGACGTGGGGCTACCCTCTGGTGCCGATCTTGTTTTTACTGGGCGCCCTGCTGCTGCTGGGCAATTATCTCGTTGCCGAGACGACCGCGTTCCTGATCGATATCGCCATCATTCTGACGGGGGTCCCGGCGTTCTACATCTGGCGCCGGGCGCGCGCGGGGTAATGCAAAGGGGCGCGGATCGCTCCGCGCCCCCTGCACGACCCGCCTCCGGTTCAGAAGCCGTAGCGCAGCGCGACCTGAACCTGATAGGAGTTCAACAACGACGACGTCTCCTCGAAGCGCACGCTGTTGGCGGGATTGTAATCGAGCTGGTAGCGCGGCACGCCGCCGGGCGCATCGATGAGCCTGAGGATCTCGTATTCGTTGAAGACGATCGCGTCCACGCTCTTGACCTGCCCCCAATCGTCGTTGATGAAGTTCAAGACGTTGAAAATGCCGAGCTCCAGGCTCAGGGTGCCGGGGGCGAACTGGGGCAGCGATTGCCGGACCGTGAGATTGAGGAAGTGCTGGGCCGGATTGCGGCACGAGTTCCGCTCCATGATCCGCCCGCGCTGGCGTATCAGGCACGGCTCGCCGGCGATGTACGCCTCGAACTCTGCGGCCTGCTGGGCGGCCGGCCGCCCGCTGATATCCACGAACGTCATCTCCGCGGCTACATCCCGCGGGATGTAGATGGGGTCGTTCTGCGTGCCATCGGCGTTCAGGTCGCCGCGGCCCGTGGACCCGCTGGCGATCAGTGTATACGGCTGGCCGGACTGCACGACGTAGCTGAGGGAGATGTCCGTGGGCCAGGACCACCACCGGGCGGAGTACGTCAGCCCCGCCACCAAACGGTGCGGCCGCGCGAAGCTGGAATTGGTCTCGTCGTCGTCGAGCTGGCTGCCGGAGTACACTCGGCCAAAGCGCCAATTGGAGATGGCGCGACTCGACGTGAAGCTCTGCACGTCCTTGGCGGACGAGTAGGTGTAGCCCAGCGTCGCCTCCCAGCCGTCGCCGAAGCGCTTCTGCAACTGCCCGGTGACGGCGACCGAAACGTTGTTGCTCGTATTGAGCAGCTCGAACACGCCCCCGTTGAACGACGGTCCGTACAACGTCAGGTCGACATAGTTCGGGCTGGTCGTGCCGTCGGCGTTGATCGTGCCGTACATCAAGCGCCCGTTGGGGTCGCGATTTGTCGTCGGGGGCTCGACCAGGTTGCGGTTTACGATGAAGAAGTCGTTGATGCCCTTGGTGAACAGCACTTCCGCGGTGGCGACGAGGCCGCCGGGCAGGCGGCGATCGATCGCGAGATTGCCGCGCAGCACCTGCGGGAATTTCGTGTCCGCGCCGATGGTGTTCACTTCCCCGATGGTGCTGCCGGACACGATGCCCGTCCCGTCGGCGCACTGCAGCGGCCCGCCGAGACCGGGATCGAACGCCGGCGTGTTGGCCCCGCTGCAGGTGATCCGCCCGATCTTCGTGCCGTTGTTCGAGAACGCATTGGAGTACCAGACGTACGCCGGGGTCCCGGTGTACATGCCGATCCCGCCGCGGATCTGCATGACGCGCTCGCCCAGATCGAGGTTGAACCCGAGCCGGGGTGAGAGGAGAACCTGGCCGGTCGGAATCTCGGTATTGAACCCATCCGCGGCCACGCGCGGATCGTAGCTCGGCTCGTCGAAGAAGACCGGCATGTCCGCGCGCAGTCCCGCAGTAATCGTCAGCGCCGGGGTGGCCCGCCATTGATCCTGCGCGTACAGCCCGAAGATGCCCGCCGTGAACGTCGCCGCGATCCCCCCGCCGAGGTCTCCCGCCGATTCATAGCGCTCCGCCGTGCCGCTCTGGAAATCCGCGAGATCGTCGAACGTCCAGACGCCATAGGAGCTCTGCGCGAACAGATTGCGGACCCGGTAAATCTCGTTGCGCGTGCCGATCGTGATCCGATGGTTGTTCATCGGGATCGTGAGATTATCGGTCAGCTCCCAGATGTCCTGATCGAGCTCGTTGCCCTGTGAGAACCGCTCGGAGCCCGACTGCAGGGTATAGAATCCGCTGCCGTCGGCCGCCGTAAAGTTCTGCACGGCGATGAGCGCTGCCGTGACGTTGGGCTCGCGCTTGTCCCGGATGCGGTTCAGGCTGAACAGCAGCTCGTTCGACACCCCGTTCGCGAAATTCGTGAAGAACTGCACCGAGGGGTTGTGGGTGCTGTTGGTGAAGTGGAAGCCCACGGTGCTGAGATCGAACGTCGTCCCCGTGCTCCGGCTGAAGTTGTCGTCCTGCGCGCCGTTATAGATGTACCGCAACACCAGGCGACTGCGGTCGCCCACGCGATAGTCGAGGCGACCCAGGAAGTTGCCGAGCGGATTCTCGTTGGTGATGAGCGTACCCGTCCCGCTGGCGGGCAGCGACCAGCCAGCCAGGGCCGAGTTGAAGGCCTCGACGTCGGCCTGCGACGCCTTCGGCGTCCCTGCCTGCCCGATATACGGCCCCCGCGCCGGCGTGGCACGCCGCCGCAGCTCCACGTTGACGAAGAAGTGAACGCGATCCCGCACGATCGGGCCGCCGAGCGAGCCGCCGAACTGGTGCTGCTTGAAGTCGGTGTCCGAGAGTGGCTCGCCGACGAGGCTCTGGTTGCGGAAATAGTAGAACGCGCTCCCGTGCCAGTCGTTGGTCCCGCTCTTCGTGACCGCGTTGATCAGCGCGCCGGTAAAATTGCCCTGCCGCACGTCGTACGGAGCCAGCAGCACCTGATATTCCTTGACCGCATCGAGTCCCACCGCCCGGCCACCGGCCTGGCCCCCCGTCAGTCCCGTCCGGCCCAGGCCGAAGCGGTCGTTCACCGTCGAGCCGTCGATCTGGATCGTGTTATAGCGGTTGTTCTGGCCCGCCGCCGAGATGCCGCCCTCGTCGCGCTCGGCGACCTGCGGCGTCAGGCGCACGAAATCCTGAAACTCCCGATCGAGCGTCGGAAGGCGTCGCAAGATGGAATCGGAGATCGTGCTGCGCGTCCCCTGGACCTCGGCGCTCATGACGCGGTCCCGCTCTTCTGCCAGGACGGTCACACCGGCCAGCTCAACGGCCGCCCGCTCGAGCACGATGTCGGCGTCGAAGACCTGACCGAGCCCCAGGTAGATACCGGTGCGCGACGCGGGGCGATGCCCGATGAGGCGCGCCTCGAGCGTGTAGGGGCCTCCCACGGCCACGTTCTCGATCCCGTACCACCCCTCCCCGCGCGAGGTGGCCTGATAGCGCAGTCCCGTGCTCGTGTTGGTCAACAACACCGCGGCTCCTTCGACCGGGGACCCTGCCTGGTCGATGACGCGGCCGCGGACCGACGCGGTGGTGACCCCCTGAGCGTGCCCCGCCCCGGCGCCAAGAACGATGAGTGCCGCCGCCGCGAGCGCGGCGCGCGACGTGCGAACGATCCAACCCATGAGTGGACCTCTCCGAGGAAAGAACGAGGCAAATGGGGTACGCATTGAACCGGGGGAAACTGCTCGCGGTTCGGGGGGCCGTCAAGCAGCCTACGTGGGCGCTGTGTGCAACAGATACGCGGCCGCGACCGCGACGATGATGTTCGGCGCCCAGGCGGCGAGCAGCGGCGTCAGCGCGCCCCCCGCGCCGACCGCCCGCGCGAGCTGGAACATCAGCAGCACGATGAACGTCGTCGCGAGACTCGCCGCGATCCCCCACGCCGGGCCGCTCTTGGGCGTGGAGATGGCGAGCGGCGCGCCGAACAGCGCGATCAGCAGCGAGATGAACGGAATCGCGATCTTCAGCGCGCGCTCGACTTCGAGCTTCTTCACGTTCGTGCCGCTGCGCCGCAGCGCGTCGATGTAGCGCCCCAGCTCGGCGTAGCGCATCTCATCGGGCGCCTTGGGCACCGCCAGCAGTTCGGCCGGCCCTTCGCGCAGCCCCGGCATGCGCAGCGAGTCGAACTGGAACGCGAGTTCCGCGCCCGGACCGCTGCCCGCGAGATAGCGCAGCGCGCCGCTGTACAACGTCCAGCGCGCCGCCCCATCGGGCGCCGTATCGGCGAAAGCGCCGCGCTGCGCCGCGAGCACGATCGTCGGGTAGTCCGGGCCGGTGCCCGCGCGCTCGAACAGCGGGTCGTACATCACGCGCTGCGCGAGATCCAGCGAGCGGATCGCGTACACCCAGCCGTCGTCCGCCTGATACACGAAGTTGTCCCGCGGCATGCTGGCCGAGCGGATCGCGCGCTCCCCCAGCAGCTCGAGCCGGCGCGTCGCGACGACCGGGGCGAGCTCACCCAGCGCGAGCCCCGCGAGGAACGCGCCGCCGGCGGCGACGACCAACGGCCGCACCACGCGGTGGAACGACAGCCCGGACGCCTTCGCGGCAGTCAGCTCCGAGTGCCGCCCCAGCGCGCCGACCACGAACACCGTGGCGAACAGCACGGCCACCGGCAACACCAGGAACATCTTCTCGGGGAGGTCGTAGACGTACGACAGCGCCACGTTGCGCGTCGTGACCCCGCGGCTCAGGTACTTGTCGAGGTTGTCCGTCAGGTCGATCACGATCACGAGGATCGGGAACCCGAGCAGCGTGACGAGAAAGACGCGCAGCCACTCGCGCAGCACGTAGCGATCGAGAGTGCTCACGGCTGCTCCGGCCGCTCAGGCTGGTCCATTGCGGATTGTGGATTGCGGATTGCGGATTGGTCGGGGGAGCGACGCACGCGTCGCCAAATCCGCAATCCGAAATCCGCAATCCGCAATCGGAGCTTAGGTGCCCACCCGAACACGGCATGCCGCAGGTCGTCCCAATCTCCGCCCTGCGCCGTGCTCGCCTCGCGCCGCGCCGCCCACAGCAGCGCCACGCCCACCCCCGTGAAGATCAGGTTGGGCAGCCACATCGCGACGAACGGGGGCACGATGAGTCGGTCGCCGAGCTCCTCGCCCCCGATCAGCCCCACGTAGTAGATGGAAAACACCAGCAGGCTGGTGCCGATCACGAGCCCCACGCCGCCGCGCGGAAAGCGGATCGCGAGCGGCACGCCGAGTACCGCGAAGATCACGCAGGCCGCGGAGATAGCGAGCTTCTTCTGGATCTCCACTTCATAGATCGCGGCGCGCTGCCGCGCCGAGCGCACGCGGCCCTCGACCGAGCTGGGC
>JBOHSP010000185.1:0-10994 GCA_050733275.1 Gemmatimonadales bacterium | reverse complement strand
CCGGACACACCCCGCTTCAGCGTCACGCAGGTGTCGCAGGACCCCAATCCCAGTCAGCTGGAGGTCGCCGCGGTCGTGCCCGGTTTCGGCGGCTACTTCCTCGACGCCAGCGGCACCCCCGCCGTGTACCTGACCGATCCCGGGGAGCGGCCCGCGGCCGAAGCCGCCCTGGCGGCCTTCCTCGCGGATCGCGGCTTCACGGCGTCCGACCTGCGCGTCCTGGCCGGCGACTTCGAGTACGCGCAGCTCGACGCGTGGTACCGGCAGGCGCGGCCCGACGCATTCCAGGTCGCGGGGATCATTCTGGGCGACGTGGATGAAGGCCACAACCGCATCCGCTTCGGCGTCGCCGATGCGGGCGCCGGCGCGGCGCTGCGCACCGCGCTGGCGGGGGTCGGGATCCCCGCCGAGGCGGCGATCGTCGAAACGCGCGCCCCGATCGTGGCGGTCGCCACGCTGCGCGACCGCGTGCGCCCCACGGTCGGCGGTCTGCAGATCAACTTCTTCGCGTCACCCACCAGCCCCGTGTCGCTGCTCTGTACGCTCGGCTTCAACGCGCTGAGCGGGGGCGAGGCCTCGTTCATTACGAACTCGCACTGCAGCAACGTCGAAGGCGGGACGGAAACGCCCACGGACTACTATCAGAACCTGCGGTCCGGCGGCGCGGCCAACTTCATCGGCGTCGAGGTGGACGACCCGCAGTGGCTGCCGCAGGCCAACCTCGACTGCCCGCCGCCGTTCGGCTGCCGCTTCAGCGACGCGGCGCGCGCGGCCTACGCACCGGGCGTGGACTTCGTCCTCGGCCGGATCGCGCGGGTGGACGAAGTCACGACGTCGCTCGAAGACCAGGTGCACACGATCGACGGGTTCCTCACCATCCGGGACGAGCGCGCCGATCCCGTGCAGGGCGAGACCGCGAACAAGATCGGGCGCACGACGGGCTGGACGCGCGGTCCGACGACCGAGACGTGCGTGGACGTGCTCGCGATCGGCACGACCCATATCCGCCTGTGCCAGGCGATCGTCGCGGCGCTGGTGGACGGTGGCGACAGCGGCTCGAACGTGTTCTTCCAGCGGGGCAACAGCTCCAAGGTCACGTTGCTCGGCATCCTGTGGGGCGGCAGCGTGGATGAATCGAATCCGGAGTTCGTGTACAGCCCGCTGTCCGGCATCGAGCGGGAGCTGGGCCCACTGACGACGTTCTGAGCGTCACCTCCGTCCCCCTCTCCCTTTGGGCGTCCTCACCCCCTGTCCCCCTCTCCTTTCGGGAGAGGGAGAACGGTGAAGTACGCGTAGCTTAATTGGGGGGTGACCCTTAAGGATCGCGGACGTTTCAGGGAGGAGAGCGAGTCATGAAAACTGCGGCCTGCTGGTTGCTGCTGCTGCTCGCCGGATACGCGTCACAACCCGCCGCGCCGCGTCAGGGCGGCGGGCCACGACTCGACGTCGCGGGCAAGCGGGCCATCATCTATACCACGGCCGACGGCACGCCCCTGCGGCTCACCCCCGCCGATACGCTCGTCTTCCAGGAAGCCGCACCGATCAGCGAAGGCGCCATGTACGTCTTCGTCGATCCGCGGCGCACGTTCCAGACGATGCTCGGCATCGGCGGCGCGCTCACCGATGCCGCGGCGGAGACGTTCGCGAAGCTGCCCGCGGCGCGGCAGGCCGAGCTGCTGGAGGCGTATTACAGCGTCGACCGCGGCATCGGGTACACGCTGGCCCGCACGAACATCAACAGCTGCGACTTCTCGAGCGCGAGCTACACCTATGTGACCGAGGGCGACCGGGACCTGAGCAGCTTCAGCATCGCGCCCGATCTGCGCTACAAGATCCCGCTGATCAAACGCGCGATGGCGGCAAGCGGCAACCGGCTCACGCTGTTCGCCAGTCCGTGGAGCCCGCCGGCCTACATGAAGGACAACAACGACATGCTGCACGGCGGGCAGTTGCGGCGGGAGTACTACGGGACGTGGGCCCGCTACTACACCAAGTTCATCGAGGCCTACCGGCGGGCGGGAGTGCCGGTGTGGGGGATCACGATTCAGAACGAGCCGATGGCGACCCAGCGGTGGGAGTCGTGCATCTACCAGCCCGAGGCGGAGCGGGACTTTCTCCGGGACTATCTCGGCCCGGTCATGGAAGCGCGGGGCCTCAAGGACGTCAACATCATCGTCTGGGATCACAACCGCGACCTGATCGTGCAGCGGGCGCAGACGATCTTCGACGATCCCCAGGCGGCGCAATACGCCTGGGGGATCGGGTTTCACTGGTACGAAGACTGGTCGGGCGGCGAGCAGATGTACGACAACGTGGCGCTCGTGGATCGGCTCTATCCCGACAAGCACATCCTCTTCACCGAAGGCACGCCGGCGAGCTTCGACTCGACGGGCTACGGGCGCTGGAGCCTGGGCGAAGCCTACGGACGCTCGATGATTCACGACTTCAATGCCGGGACCGAGGGATGGACCGACTGGAACATCCTGCTCGATGAGCGGGGCGGCCCCAACCACGTCGGCAACTACTGCTTCGCGCCGATCCACGCCGACACGCGGACCGGGACGTTGATCTATACCAACTCGTACTACTACATCGGGCACTTCGCGAAATTCATTCGCCCCGGCGCCAAGCGGATCGTCGTGGCGCCGAGCCGCAGCATGGTCCTCGCGACGGGATTCGTGAACCCCGATGGAACGGTGGCGGTGGTGGTGATGAACCCGAGCGCGAGCAGCGGGCAGTACCACCTGCGGGTGGGGAATCACGCCGTCACGGTGGACTCGCCGGCCCATTCCATCCAGACGGTGGTGTTCTAGGCGAACGACGAGCCCCGGGTGTGCGTGACGGCACCCCGGGGCTCCCGAAGAATCTGCCGGCCCTGCTAGTTCTGACTGCCGGACCTCGTCGCGACGGTCCGGGCGATCGACTGTGCGGTCTCGAGATGACGTTGCACGGTCGGGATCGTGTTCTGGACCAGCTCGCGCACCTCTTCGCGCTGCACTTGTCCCTGCGCCTGCTGCAGCATCCGCAGCGTTTTCTGGTGGCTCTGCACCATGGCCCTGGCGAACTCCCGGTCGAACTCGGCGCCCTGGAGCCCGGACAGCCGCTCGATCAGCTTCGCGTCTTCGGACGTGTCCGCGCCGGCCTGCTTGGCGGGGTCCTGATAGTCGGGGGGTTGCTGCTCGGGACGCTGCTGCTCGGGGCGCTGTTGCGCGGTATCCCGGCGCTCGCCACCCGGCATGTCCTGGTGACCCGCCGCCGAATCTTTCATTTGCGGCAGCGCAATGTTCAACTCCTCGGCGACCTTGGTCACCTCCCGGTTCGCATTCTCGTGATCGCGGACGAGCTGCTCCCCGAATTCCTTGACCTGCTCGGAGCGGCCGTTCTGTTGAGCGAGTTGGCCCGCCCGAATTTCCATCTGATGGCCGCGATGCAGCTTGAGGACCAGCGAGCGGTCGTCTTGCGGACGCGCCTGCTGGTCGGTCCTGTACTGCGGATCCTGCGCCCGCGCGGTGTCCTGCGCGGCTAACCCCGCCGCCGGAGCCACGAGAAACAGGGCCGTGATGATGTGCCGTCGCATATGCAATCTCCCTTTCGTGTCGAGTGTCTACCCCCCGCGAGTACCCGAAAGGGGCGCGGGCGTTGCCGGCTTAACTCGACTTGGGAGAGGATTGATTCTGCGCACGATCGATCCGGCGTGGAGCAGCTATTGCCGCGTATCGAGCGGATGCGTGCTCCGTTCGTAGAACTCGTTCTGTAGTCGCAGGCTCTCCTGGTCGGCTTTCACCGCCCGGATGGCCCGCACGATACCGCTGATCCACGTCTTTGCCGCGAACTCGCCGAGCTCACGCGTCGCGGCGGCACCTTCGCCCGCATAGTGATTCGGGAATCGCGCGTACCACCAGATGCCGGTGTAGACCCCTTGCGGCAGCCGCAGGCGCGCCTGATCGGCCCCCGATTCCTGCCTGGCGCGGTCCAGATGCACGAGGTCGGGCCGGGCGATCATGCTCATGGACGTTTCGCTCTCGCCGGCATGCATATCCGTCGCCGGGTCCGACTTGTGCTCGGGTTCGCCTGGCCCGTTGCGCATG
This sequence comes from Gemmatimonadales bacterium, assembly GCA_050733275.1. Taxonomy (GTDB): domain Bacteria; phylum Gemmatimonadota; class Gemmatimonadetes; order Gemmatimonadales; family GWC2-71-9; genus 20CM-2-65-7. Next base: position 6,906 of record JBOHSP010000185.1, on the reverse strand, counting down.
ATCCCCACAACGTACACGACGTAATCATGGGGCGTCTCGAGCTGGCTCTGCGCGAAATAGGGGAGGAGGCTGTTGTTGCCGCCATGCCCGTTCGCGATGATCACCTTCTTGCAGCCGTTGCGGGCCATCTCATCGGTCGTTTCCTGGAGCAGCTGGAGCTGCAATCCCCGGCTGTAGGCCACCGTGCCGGGTTGGTGCTTTGCTTCGAAGATCTGCCCGAAGTAGTACGCGGGAAACACGACGGCGTATTCCTGCTGGGCGGCCTGGGTCGCCGCGTACCGCACGTTGAGCAGATCGTTGCCCAGCGGGAGGTGTGGCCCATGCTTCTCGAGGACGCCGAATGGGAGCAGGCACGTGCCCTGCGCCCGGCCGATGGCAGCGCGGAACTCGGCCGCCGTCAGCTCCTCCCAGTGCACCGAGAGCGGGCGTTGTGCCGGTGACTGCGCCCACGCGAGCGAGGCGCCGAGCAGGTTGAGCGACAGCAGTACGGATTTGTTCACGAGTCCTCCTGGAAAGCGATCACGAAGCCGCGCGCTTGCGCGCTTCCTCTTCCTGTAGCTCGCGCCGCAGGATCTTGAGCGCCGCGCTCTTGGGCAGCTCGGCGCGGAACTCGATTTCCCGGGGCACCTTGTAGGCGGCCAGGCCCTCGCGACAGTGCGCCACGATCTCCTCGGCGGTGGCGCGCATCCCCGGGCGCAGGACGATGAAGGACTTCACCGTCTCGCCGCGCGCGGGGTCGGGGACGCCGATCGTCGCCGCCTCGAGCACGGCGGGATGGCTCATGAGCACGCGGTCGACTTCGTCGGGGTAGACCTTGTAGCCGCTGGCGTCGATCATTTCCTTCTTGCGGCCGACGATCCGGAAGAAGCCGTCGCCGTCCATGACGGCGAGGTCGCCGGTGTGCAGCCATCCGCCCTTCAGCACGTTGGCCGTCTCGTCGGGCTTCTTCCAGTATCCCTGCATCACCTGCGGACCGCGGATGAGCAGCTCACCTTCCTCGCCGGACGGGAGATCGCGCGTCCCCGACTCGATATCCACGATGCGGCAGTCGGTGTTCGTGATCGGCAGCCCGATGGTGCCGATCTTGCGCAGCCCCTGGAGGGGATTGATGTGCGTGATGGGGGATGTCTCGGTGAGCCCGAATCCCTCGCAAATCTTGCCGCCGGTCAGCTGCTCGAAGCGCTGCTGCACGTCGATGGACAGCGGTGCCGAGCCCGAGACGCAGACTCTCACGCTCGAGAGGTCGCGCTGCTGCACGCCGGGGAACTGGTTGATGGCGTTGAACAGCGCGGGGACGAGCGGCGCGATGGTGACGCGGCGCTTCTCGATCGCCTTGATGAGCATCGGGACGTCGCGCGGGTTGGGGAGCAGCACCATCGTGCCGCCGATATAGACGGGCAGATTCATGCACACGGTCATCCCGAACACGTGGAAGATCGGGAGGGCGCTGAGCATGACCTCTTGGCCGGCGCGGAGCCCGGGGAGCCAGGCGTGCGCCTGTTGCACGTTGTAAGAGAGGTTCTTGTGCGTGAGCATCGCGCCTTTGGAGACGCCGGTGGTGCCGCCGGTGTACTGCAGCACGGCGACGTCGTCCATGCCGATCCGGACGGCGGGCGGCCGCGGCTCGGTGCGCGCGATGAGGTCCTTGAAGAAGTGGATCCCCGGGCCCGGCGCGACGTGCGCGATCGCGGGATGGGGCTTCTGCCGCTTCAGCTTGAGCGGGGCCAGCAGGTTGAGCGGGAACTTCAGATACTCCGGGATGCTGGCGATCACGTACTGCGAGATCGGCAGCTCGCCGCGATGGTCCTTGATCTTCTGGTCGAAGGTGAAGTCGGACACGACGGCGACCGTGCAGCCCGCGTCGCTCCACTGGTGTGCCATCTCGCGCGCGGTGTACAGCGGGTTGGTGAGCACGGTGTGCGCGCCGAGCCGCTGGGTGGCGTAGTAGGCGATGACGGTTTGGGGAAGGTTGGGGAGCTGGATGGCGACGCGGTGGTCTTTCTTGACGCCGAGCGCGGCCAGCGCCGTCGCCAGGCGATCGACCTGGTCCGTGAGCTCGCGGTAGGTGAGCCGGCCGTTCAGAAAGACGACGGCGGGCGTGTCGGGATGGTTCGCGGCGGCGCGCTCGAGGAACTGCGGCAGCGTCAGGTCTGCGAACGTCGCCTCGCGGGGAACGCCGGGGTCGTAATGTTTGAACCAGGGTCGATCGGGCATTGTGTCGGGGGATGAGGTGCGGTCGAACATACGTCCGCAGGTGGTTCCCGGAAGAGCCGCGCCCTCACCCCCCGGCCCCTCTCTCACACACTGCTGAGACTCGGTTTAGCGCCACAGGTCGGTGTTGCATGTCCGCAACGCCACATACGGGCGCCCCATGTGGCGGTGACGCAGGTCCGGACATCCGTCGCGTGAGGGGCTAGCTTCGAGGACCCATGCCCCGTCAGGAGGCACCCATGAGTCGCCGAGCTCTGCTGTGGCCTGTCGCGTTCGCTGCCGTCAGCTGCACCCGCACACCCCAGCCCGTCAGCGTTGCCGCGCTGTCGCAGGCGGCTCAGGCGGAGATTGTCGTGAGCTACAATCCCTTCACCGGACGGCCCAGCTTCGTCCGCGGCCGGTTCCCCGTCACCGTGACCGGTCTGCCCCAGACGGATACCACTGTCGCGGTTGCGCTGGGCTTCATGCAGCGCTATGCCGACATGTTCGGGATCGACAGCGCCGCCAGCACCATGCGTCTCGTGGACACCCGCGTGGACCGCCTCGGCGCGCGTCACACGACGATGCAACAGGTCTACCGGGGCGTCGAGGTGTACGGCGCCATTTACTCGCTGCACCGGGCCCCGGGCGGCGGGCCGATCGTCGCCATCAGCAGCAATCTGGTCCCCGACGTCCGCGCGGCCACGACCGAGCCCGCCATCAGCGAAGACTCGGCGCGCACGCTGGCGCGCTCGCAGCTCCTGCACGGCACCGCGGTAGCGGCGCGGCTCGTCGTGTACCCGGGACCTCGGCGCGCGTCGCGGGCCCAGCTGGCCTGGATCGTCGAGGTGCGCGGCGACTCAATCCGGCGGGGCGCCACTCGCGTGGACACCATCGCGGCGCGCCGCGACTTCGTGATCGACGCGACGCGCGGGCGCACGCTCGACGTGCTGGACCGTCTCTACACGGCGCGCAATCGCCGGACGCACGATGCGAACAACGGCATCGTGCTCCCGGGGACGCTGCGTCGCACCGAAGCGCAAGGGCCGACCGGGGACGCGGATGTGGATAGCGCGCACACGTTCGTGGGCCACACGTACGATTACTTCGCGAGCGCCCACGCGCGCGACAGCTACGACGGCGCCGGCGCCGCGCTCATTTCCACGGTGCACTACAGCACCAATTTCCAGAACGCGTTCTGGGACGGCAGCCAGATGGTGTTCGGGGACGGGTTCGCGGTGAAGGATGTGACCGCGCACGAGCTGACCCACGCGGTGACGGAGCGGACCGCCAAACTGGAGTACCGCTGGCAGTCGGGCGCGTTGAACGAAAGCTTCTCGGACATCTTCGGCGCCATGGTCGACCGCGAGGATTGGGTCATGGGCGAAGACCTCCCGGTGGGCGCGATTCGCGATCTCGAGAACCCGGGCGCCCACGGGCAGCCGGGGCATACCCGCGACTGGCTGGCGACGTGCAGTGACAACGAGGGCGTGCACACGAACAGCGGGATCTCCAATAAGGCGTTCGTGAACGTCGCCGACAGCATCGGCAAGGGAGACGCCGAACGGATCTTCTATCGAACGCTGGTCGTGTACCTCCATCCGCAGGCGACGCTCGAGGATGCGCGCGCGGCGGCGCTGCAGTCGGCGGAAGACCTGTTCGGGGCGAACAGCCCCCAGGTGCGGGCCGTCAACAGCGGCTTCGCCGCGGTGGGACTCGACGGCTCGTTCCAGCCGCCGACCAATACGTGCGTGCCGTTCCCCACGCCGGCCGCCCTCTCGCCGGTCGCGCTCGCCGTGCTGGTGGTGCTGCTGGCACTGGGGGCGCTGCGGGCCCGCCGAGTGGCGCGCCGAGCCTAGCGTGGGCGCCCGGGTCAACCGCCCCGGACATGGGGGAGGGGGAGGGGCCCTGCTCGTCGCCGCGCCGCTGGCGTGGCTCGGCGTGATCCTGGCGGCGCGTGCGGGGGTCGCGGCACCGGGGGTGGGGCGCTGGCTCGAGTGGTTCGCCGAGCAGCTCGCATCCCTCGTCCAGGTGGCCGTGGGGTGGGCGGGAATCGACGCGTTGCGCCACGGGGCGTTTGTCTACGCCCCCGGCGCGTTCGCGTACGAGATCGGCATCGGCTGCACCGGTCTGGTGCCGGCGGCGGTGGTCGCGACGGCGATCCTGGCGACGCCGCGGACGGCGGCGAGCCGGGGATGGGGGCTCGCCGTGGCGGTGCCGGTCGTGCTCCTCGTCAACGTGGTTCGGCTGGCCCACCTGTTCTACATCGGCGTGCGCGCGCCGCGCGCGTTCGACCCGGCGCACCTGTTCTGGTGGGAGGCAGGGCTGGTGGCGGTCGCGGTGGCGGTGTGGGTCGCCTGGTCCCGCGTGAGCGCGTCCGGATTGCCGAGGCGTGTAGCCTAGGCCGCTGCGGCGGCCGGCGCGGGACCGGCGTCGATCAGCCGTTTTGTCACGGGTTCCACGCGGACATTGAGCCCTTCGAGGGTGCGCGCCCCCAACAGCACCAAGTCACCCGGCTCCCCGAAGACGACGTCATCCCCCGTGCGCCTGCCGCCGACGCCGATGACGACGATTCCGGTCCAGCGCTCGAGGATCGTGCCGTCCGCCTGGCGGAATTGCCACTTGGTATTGCGCTCGATGCCGAGCGATTCGAGCACTTCGGCCGGGACCCACGACAACTCGGCGCCCGTGTCCACCAAGACCGAAGCGAGCGTTCGCCGCGCTCCAGGGCGGGCGGGGTTCTCGATCTCGACGTCGATTCGGAAGGTGCCCATGTCGTCAGGCATGATAGCTCCTGATGGCGGTGGCCGGCCCCCTCGTCAGTCGCGCTTCGCGAGCAGCCCGTTGAAGAACTGGATGAGCGGCAGGAGCTCGGGCGGGACGGCGGTGTCCACCGCTCGGACCTGGCGGTTCTCGTAGACCACGATGTACTCGAAGAGATCGGCGCCGGGGCGCGGCGGACGGTATTCTGCGCGCAGCGCCGCGAAGTCGGTGGTTTGCAGCAGCGTGCGAAGCTGTTCGAGCGTGTCGCGGCCGATCGTGAAATCCGATACCGCTCCCCGCTGGGAGAGGCGCGCCGTGCCGTCGGTGTACACCACGAGGCGGTCGTCGCGACCGGTGATTCCCCCCGACCGCTGATACTCGACGAGGGTGGGCGCCTGCGAGTTCCCGGGTACACACCCCGCGATCGAGGAAGCAACGATTGACAAGATGAGCAGCCTCACGTGGGTTTTCTCGGACGCCGTTGTGCGGATGCTATCCTGACGGCCGAGTACCGTCAACTCCCTAGGCGTCTTCCTCGACAAAGGCCTTGAGCCGCGCCGCCGCGGCGTCCCACTGCGCCGTGACCTGATCCAGATACTGCCGCGCGATTTCGAGCCGCTTCGCGTTCAGGTCCCAAATCTGCTCGCGTCCCCGGCGCGCGCGGCGCACCAGGCCGACGTCGCCGAGCGCATAGAGGTGACGCGTAATCGCCTGACGCGTCACGCCCGTCCCCTCGGTGAGGCGCGTGATCGAGAGCGGTCCGTCTTGCGACAATCGCCGCAACAAACGCAGCCGGGTGGCATCGCTCAGGGCGAGGAACACCGGAACGGCGTCCTTCTCCCTGAGCGCGGCCGACCCGCGGCTAGGCGACATAGCGCTCGAGATTCTTGATCTGCCCACCCCACCCCTTGTCGTTCATGCGGTACGCCTCGGCGCGACGCGCGAGCGGGATCCGGTCGAATCCGGATTCGACGATCGTAACGGCCGTCCCGCCGGCGGCCTCCTCGAGCGTGAATTCGACCAGTGTGGTCGGCTCGTTGGAATAGTCCGCCGTCGGGTCGATCGCGTAGGGGTGCCAGCGATACGCGAAATAGCGCTCGGGCTCGATGCGCTGCACCTGCATCTCGATCTCGAGGTGCTCGTATCCCTTTTCGGTGATGTGGCCGCGCGTGGCCTTCCCCTCGACGAAGGCACCGTCGAGCTGCACGTGAAACCAGGTGGCGAACTGCGTCGCGTCCGAGATCGCGCGCCACACGCGCGCCCGCGGCGCGCGCAGCACGACGCGCTGTTCGATCCGATCGGTGCTCGTCCCTGCTCTGCTCTCTTCAGTCTTGGCGGCCATGGTGAGATGTCCTCTGCGTGTGTGCCGGGTGCCGGGTGCCGGGAACAATTATGCAATCTGTACGTTGCGTATTATACGCGGGCGCATTCAGATGCGCAACATTGGCGTTGCACATTGCACGCACTCACAGGCGGAGGAGACCATGGTGGACATCATTCACAGGATCGGGATCAAGGCACCCCTCGCGCAGGTCTACGAGGCCGTTGCGACGGCCAAGGGGATAGCGGGCTGGTGGTCCAAGGAAACGACGGGAGAGTCCCGGCTCGGCGGGGCGATCACGAGTCGCTTCCACGCACCGGATGGCCGAGAACTCGGGCGGATGACCTACGAGCTGACCAAGCTGGATCCCGAGAAGGCCGTGCATTGGCGCTTCACGGACGGGCCGCCGGAGTGGATCGGCACGGACGTGACGTTCGAGCTGTCCCGGGACGGGGATCGGACGCTGATCCTGTTCGGCCATCGCAACTGGCGCGAAGCGGTCGAGTTCACGGCCCATTGCAGCATGAAGTGGGCGACCTTCCTGCTGAGTCTCCGGCAGCTGCTCGAGACCGGCACGGGCCGGCCGTCCCCGGATGACCTCAAGATCGACAACTGGAACTAGGCGGAGCCGT
>JBOHSP010000184.1:0-14969 GCA_050733275.1 Gemmatimonadales bacterium | reverse complement strand
GCTCCACCGCGTCGAGCGCCGCCAGCACGACGTACCGTCCCAGCGGCCGCCGGGGGGCCAGCTCGCGCAGGCCCGTGAGGGCGGCGGCCAGCGCGGTGCGGTCATTCGCGGCGAGCGCGGCGTTTGCCACGCGCTCCAGGCCGTCCGCCGCTTCATCCGCGCGCGAGCGGTCGCGTTCCGCCAGCTCGCGATACGTCTCCGCGGCGAGCGCGTACTCTTCGCTGTGCAGCGCTGCCGCCGCCAGCTTGGCGAGGAGGTCGGCGCCCCCCACGTTCGCCTTCCGGGACAGCTGGTATTCCGCCAGCGCGTCGGGGTAGGCCTCGTCCGCGTACGCGCGGTCCCCGATGGCTTCATGGTCGGTGGCGCTGCGCGTGCAGGCGAGCGCGCCGGCCAGGACCAACGCCGCGAGCCGCTTCACTTCCGTTTCTTCCGCCCCTTCCCTTCCGCGGTCCCGGGCGTGGCGCCGGCCGGGGCGGGAGCGGGAGAGGAGACCGCGGAGACATCGGAGCGCGACAGCATCGCGAGATAGGCTTCGACGCGCGGGTCCTCGGGCCGCCGCGCCCGCAGTTGCTCCCACACCGCGCGCGCCGTCAGGCCGTCGCCCGCCAGATACGACGCCAGGCCGAGCATCGCGGCGGCATCGAGGAACCCCGGCCGCTCGCGCACGATCATCTGGAACTGCTCGTGCGCGTCGAGCGCCCGCCCGGCCTCGAGCAACAGCCGGCCGAGTTTATACCGCAGGTCGTGGAACGCGGGTCCCAGCCGCAGCGCCGCCTCGTACTGCGCGATGGCCTCGGCCAGGCCCCCGGTCTCGAGGTAGGCGTTGCCCAGCGCGGCATGATGATTGGCGAGCTTCGCCGCGGCGTGCGCCGGAAACCCGGCGCGGGGCTCGCCGCCGGCGCTGCGCGCCCGCCGCAGGGCGGCATCCGCCTCGTCCTCGCGTCCCAGCCCGTTCAGCACCAGCGCGCGGTGGATCAGCGCCTCCACGTAGTTCGGATTGAGCGCCAGCGCCTTGTCGAGCTGCTCCAGGCCCGTGTCCAGCTGGCCGACGAGCGCGTAGCAAAGGCCCAGCAGGTGGTGCGCGTCCGCAAAGGCGCGTCCCGTGGCGATCACCTCCTCGAGCAGGTGAATCGCCCCGTAGTAGTCCTGGAGCTGGAACCGTTCCTGCGCCTGTTCGACCAGACGCTCAGGACTGACGTCCATGCATCGCCTCGTACCAGCGGATGAAGCTGCGAATCCCCTCGTCGATGCCGACGCGCGGCCGAAAGCCGAGCACCCGGCCGGCGTGCAGCAATGCGGCGTCCGTCAGCCGCACGTCGCCCGGCTGATCCGGATGCCGCTCGATCTGCGGCTCGCGACCCAGGGCCCCCGCGATCAGGGCAATGAGATGGTCGAGGCGCACGCGCGCGCCGCCGCCCAGGTTCACCGTCTCGACGGTATGCGGACCGGCCGTGGCGGTCCACGCCAGGCCAGCCAGGATGCCGTCCAACGCGTCGCTAATATAGGTGTAGTCGCGCTCGCTGGACCCGTCGCCGTGCATCCGTACGGGTTGGCCCCGGGCAATCAGATCGGTGAAGCGGTGGATCGCCAGATCCGGGCGCTGCCGCGGGCCGTACACGGTGAAGAATCGCAGGCACAGAATCCGCATCGGATAGAGATGCGCGAAGGCATGGGCGAGCAGCTCGCCGGCCCGCTTGCTGGCGGCGTACGGCGAGATGGGCTCCGTGGCGGGAGCCTCCTCGGCGAACGGCGCGGGCGTGGTGTTGCCGTACACCGAAGACGAGGACCCGAAGATCACGGGCATCACGCCCGCGCGCCGCGCGGCGTCGAACACGCGGGCCGTGCCCGTTACGTTGGCCTCCATGTAGGCCGCGGGATCCTCGAGCGAGGGACGCACGCCCGGCTTCGCGGCGAGATGCAGCAGCAGCTCCACGCCGTCGAACGGCAGCGGATCGCGGGCCACGTCGGCTTCGACCAGGCGGAATCCCGGCCGGCTCAGCAGTCCGGCGAGGTTGCGCTCCTTCACGGCGCGCGGGTAAAACGGATCGAAGTTGTCGATCGCCACGACCTCGTCGCCGCGGGCGAGCAGCGCCTCGCAGACGTGTGACCCGATGAACCCGGCGGCGCCGGTCACCATGACCTTCACGCCCGCGTCACCCGCGCCGCGCCGACCACCCCGCGGAAATACGCGATGGTGTGGCGCAGGCCCTCGTCGAGGCTGACGCGCGGTTCCCAGCCGAGGGTCTCGCGCGCCCGGCTGATGTCGGGCTGCCGCACGCGGGGATCGTCCACCGGCAGCGGCCGCTCCACGATCGGGCTGCGGCTGCCCGTGAGTGCGAGCACGCGCTCGCCGAGCTGCCGCACGGTGAACTCGTGCGGGTTGCCGATGTTCGTCGGGTCCGGCGTGCCGCGCTCGAACAGCCGCACGATCCCGTCGATCAGGTCGTCCACGTAGCAGAACGAGCGGGTCTGCGAGCCGTCGCCGTACATCGTCAGCGGCTCGCCGCGCAGCGCCTGCACGATGAAGTTCGAGACCACGCGCCCGTCGTGGGGCCGCATGCGCGGGCCGTAGGTGTTGAAGATGCGGACGATCCGGGTGTCGAGGCCGTGGGAGCGGTAGTAGGCCATCGTGAGCGCTTCGGCGAAGCGCTTGGCCTCGTCGTAGACGCCGCGCGGGCCCACAGGGTTCACGTTCCCCCAGTACGCCTCCGGCTGCGGGTGGACGAGGGGATCGCCGTAGACTTCGGACGTGGACGCCAGCAGGAAGCGCGCGCCCTTGGCGAGCGCGAGGCCGAGCGCCTTGTGGGTGCCCAGCGCCCCGACCTTCAGCGTCTGAATCGGCAGCTTGAGGTAGTCCACGGGGCTCGCGGGGCTGGCGAAATGGAGCACCCCGTCGAGCGACCCCTCGACTTCGATGTAGGTGGTGACGTCGTGGTGGACGAAGCGGAATGTGCGGTGCCCGGCGAGATGGGCGAGGTTCGCCGGGTTGCCGGTGATGTGGTTGTCCATCCCCAGCACGTCGTCGCCCCGGGCGACAAACCGGTCAACGAGGTGTGAGCCGAGGAATCCCGCCGCGCCCGTTACGAGGACGCGCACCGGCGGCCGATGCTGTCGTAGGTGAAGCCGAGGCGGGCGAGCTTCTGCGGATCGTAGAGGTTGCGCCCGTCCACGATCAGCGGCCGGCTCAGCAGCTGCTTGATGCGGGCGAAGTCGGGGTTGCGGTACTCGAGCCACTCCGTGGCGATCGCGAGGGCATCGGCGCCGGGGAGCGCGTCGTAGGCGTGGGCGGCGTAGCTCACGCGGCTGCCGAGATGGCGCGCGGCGGTCGACATCGCCGCCGGGTCGTGCACGTGGGCGCGCGCGCCGGCGCCGAGCAGCGACTCCACCAGCGCGAGCGCCGGGCTCTCGCGCACGTCGTCGGTCTCGGCCTTGAACGCGAGGCCCCACACGGCCACGGTGCGCCCGCGCACGTCCCCGAGATGCCGTTGCAGCTTGGCGAACAGCACTTGCTTCTGGGCCTGGTTGGCGGTTTCCACCGCCTGCAGCACGTTCAGCGGCACGTGGCAGGCGTCGCCCATCCGCATCAGCGCGGTGACGTCCTTGGGGAAGCAGGAGCCGCCGTACCCGGGGCCCGGAAACAGGAACGCGGGGCCGATGCGCCGGTCGCTGCCGATGCCGCGCCGCACGTGCGTCACATCCGCGCCCATCGCTTCGCAGAGGCGGGCCATCTGATTCATGAACGAGATCCGGGTCGCCAGCATGGCGTTGGCGGCGTATTTGGTCATTTCCGCTGACGGGATGTCCATCACGATGAGGGGATTGCCCGTGCGCACGAACGGCGCGTACAGCTCTTCGATCACCTTGGCGGCATCGGGCGAGTCCACGCCCACGATCACGCGGTCGGGCTTCATGAAGTCCTCGACGGCCGCCCCTTCCTTGAGGAACTCCGGGTTCGAGCAGATCTGGAACGGCGTCTCGGTGTGCCGCGCAATCTCGGCTCGGACTTTCGCGGCAGTGCCGACGGGGACGGTGCTTTTCGTCACGACGAGCTTGGGCGCGTTCATGTGCTGCCCGATCGTCCGCGCCACGTCCAGCACGTGCTGCAGATCGGCCGAGCCGTCCTCGTCGGGGGGCGTGCCGACGGCGATGTACACGATGTCCGAGCGCTCGACCGCGCCCCCCACGTCCGTCGTGAACGTGACCCGCCCCTCGCGCTGGTTGCGCACCACGATGGGCTCGAGCCCCGGCTCGTAGATGGGGATCTTGTTCTGCTTGAGCCCGTCGATCTTGGTCGCGTCCAGGTCGGCGCAGATCACGTCGTTGCCCGTTTCGGCGAGGCACGCGCCCACAACCAGCCCCACATAGCCCGTGCCGACGACGGCGACCTTCACGCGGCTGGCCCCGCCGGGTCGCGCGGCAGCACGTGCCGCGTGTCGACCACCGCTCGCGCGTTCCGCTGCACCAGTCGGTAGTCGACGCCGCGATGATCCGTGAGGATCATGACGCAGTCCGCGCCGCGCAGCGCCTCGGCGGTGAGCGGCACCGACGCGAGCGCGAGACCGTCGTCCTGCACCGTGGGCACGTGCGGGTCGTGGTAGGCAACCTGCGCGCCGCGCTGCTGCAGCAGCCGGATCACGTCGAGCGCCGGACTCTCGCGGATATCGTCGATGTCCCGCTTGTAGGCGACGCCCAGGAGCAGCACCCGGCTGCCCCGCACCGCCTTGCCCTGGTCGTTGAGCGCATCCACCACTTTGGCCACCCAGAATTCCGGCATCTCCGCGTTGAGCTCACCCGCGAGCTCGATGAAGCGCGTCTTGTAATTGAGGGTGCGCATCTTCCAGGCGAGATAGTGCGGGTCGAGCGGGATGCAGTGGCCCCCCACGCCCGGCCCCGGCGTGAACTTCATGAAGCCGAACGGCTTCGTCGCCGCGGCCTCGATGACCTCCCAAACGTCCACGCCCAGCTTGTCGCACACGATGGTCATCTCGTTCACCAACCCGATGTTCACGCTGCGGAATGTGTTCTCCAGAATCTTCACCAGCTCGGCCGCTTCCGGCGAGGAGACCGGCACCAGCGTGTCGATCGCGGGGCGGTACAGCGCCAGCGCGACCGTGAGACAGTTGGCCGTGATGCCGCCCACGACCTTCGGCGTGTTGCGCGTATTCCACTTCTCGTTACCGGGATCCACGCGCTCCGGCGAGAACGCGAGGAAGAAATCCTCGCCCACCTTGAGCCCGGTGGATTCGAGCTGCGGCAGCATCAGCTCGCGCGTGGTGCCGGGATAGGTCGTGGATTCGAGCACCACCAGCTGGCCCCGGCGCAGCGCGCGCTTCACCGACTCCGTCGCCGCGAGCACGTAGCTCACGTCGGGATCCTTGGTCTTGGAGAGCGGCGTCGGCACGCTGATCGAAATGACGTCGGGCCCGGACAGGCGCGCGAGATCCGCGGTGGCCGTGAACCGCTGCGCCTGCACGGCATCCGCCACGTGCTGCGCCGCCACGTCCGGGATGTGCGAGCCGCCGGCATTGAGCAGCTCGACCACGCGCGGGTTGACGTCGAGGCCGAGCACGCGATACCCCGCGCGCACCAGCTCCATCGCCAGCGGCAGGCCGACGTAGCCCAGCCCGACCACGCCGAACACGGCGGTCCGGTCCTTGGCCTTGGCCAGCAGTGTCTCGGTCGTGCCCAGCGCGGTTGCGGTCATGGCACCTCCGGCGCGCCGCCGCGCGCCAGCGACCGCGACGCCGCCTCCAGTACGCGCACCACGCGGACGCCGTCTGCGGCGCGCGCGCCCTCGCGCGGCGCCTCGGCGCCCCGCGCCACCCGCACGAAGTGCGCGAGCTCTGCCGCCAGCGGCTCGACGGTCGGGATCCGGGGAATGAAGATATCGCCCTCCCGAATGGCCAGGCTCTCGCCGAACGAGCCGTACTCCGGGGGCCGGTCAACCCCCTTGTCGTAGAGCCGCAGCTTCTCGCGCGGTTCCATGTCGTCGAAGACGACCATCTGTTTCGCACCCACCACCGTGAGCTTGCGCTCCTTGTGCGGGGCGAGCCAGGACAACTGGACGTGGGCCAGGACGCCGCTCCCGAACTCCATGGTCAGGAACACCACATCTTCAATGCCCCGTTGGAGATAGCTTTTGCCCTGCGCCGCCACCCGCACCGGCTGCTCCCCAAGCAAGTAGAGTGCCACGGACACGTCATGCGGCCCGAAGCTCCAGAGCGCGTTTTCGTCCTGCCGCACCTGCCCCAGGTTCATCCGCAATCCATATAAGTAGAATACGCGTCCCAGCTCCCCACCGTGTACCAGCGCGCGCAGCCGCTCGACGGCCGGGTGATACACCAGGAGATGGCCCGCCAGCACGGGGACGCGGCGCTCCGCGGAGCGGCGGGCGACCGCCTCCGCATCGCCCACGTTCAGCGCGAACGGCTTCTCGATCAGGCACGGCTTGCCGGCCTCCACGGCTTGGAGCGCCAGGGCGGCGTGGGTCGCAGCCGGCGCCGCGATGATGACCGCGTCCACCGCGCCGAGCAGCGTCTCGACGTCGCCGGTGACCCGGGTCGCCGGATACTGGCGCGCCACGCGGTCCCGGGTGTTCGCGTCGATATCGCAGACGGCGGCGAGATCCGCATCCACCAGGCCGGCGACGGTACGCAGGTGGTTCTTGCCCCACGCCCCGGCGCCCACGACCCCGACCTGAAGCCGGCTCACCGATAGCATCCGCGGATCACGTCGATCACGCGGTCGAGCTGGGCGCGCGTGAGCTCGGGATAGATCGGCAGCGAGATCACCTCCCGGGCCGCGCGCTCGGTCTCGGGCAGGCTGCCGGGGCCGTAGTCGAGATGCGCGAAGCACGGCTGCCGGTGCAGCGGCACGGGATAGTAGATCGCGTGGCCGATCCCTTCGCTCGTGAGGCGCGCCTGCAGCTCGTCCCGGCGCTCCACCCGCAGCGTGTACTGGTGGAAGATGTGCTCGTTGGCCGGATCGACGACGGGCGTCCGGACCTGCGGGACGTCCCGCAAGGCCGCCGTGTAATAGGCCGCGTGCTCGCGGCGGCGCGCCGACCAGGCGGCGAGCTGCGGCAGTTTGGCCAGCAGCACCGCCGCCTGGAGCGTATCCAGCCGCGAATTGGTCCCGACCTCGTCGTGGTGATACTGCTTCGCGCCGCCGTGCAGCCGCAGCCGCCGCAGACGCTCGGCCGTCTGGTCGTCGGACGTGACCATCATGCCGCCGTCGCCCCACGCGCCCAGGTTCTTGCTGGGAAAGAACGAATACGACGCGACCCAGGAGAGCTCCCCCGCCATGCGCCACGCGCCCCCGATGCGGCGCCGCGCGCCGATCGCCTGGCAGGCGTCCTCGATGACCGCGATGCCGCGCGGCTCGGCCAGCGCGAGCAGGCGCTCCAGGTTCGCCATTTGCCCGAAGAGATCGACCGGAATGAGCGCCCGCGTGCGCGGCGTGATGGCCCGCTCGACGGCGGCGGCGTCGATGTTGAACGTCTCGGGCTCGATGTCCGCGAACACCGGCGTGCCCCCGGCGTTGTGCACCGCGCCGGCGCTCGCGAAAAACGTGAACGCGGTGGTGATGACTTCGTCGCCGGGGCGCAGGTTCAGCGCCTTGAGCGGCAGCAGCAGCGCGTCCGTTCCGCTGGCGCAGCCGATGCCGTGCCGCGCGCGCGACAGGCGCGCGATCTCCGTTTCCAGCTGCGCCACGGCGGGCCCCATGATGAACTGCTGCGACTCGACGACCTGCAGCAGGGCCGGCAACACGTCGTCCTTGATGGCGCCGTACTGCGCCACCAGATCCAGGAGCGGCACCTTCATGCGCGCCGTCCGGTCGCGCCGGCGGTGCGGGGCGCCCCGGTCTGCCGCAGCGCCGTGGCGCCGGCGGGGGCGGCGGACTCTTCGTAGCGCGCGCCGCAGGCCTCGCAGGCCGCCCGGCCCTGCGCGACGTGGAGGCGCTCGCCGCACTGGCACATCCACCCCACGCGGCGGGCGGGCACACCGACCATGAGGCCGTACGCCGGCGCGTCCGCGGTCACCACCGCGCCGGCGCCGACGAAGGCATACTCGCCGAGCGTGACGCCGCACAGAATCGTGGCGTTCGCGCCGATCGTGGCGCCGCGCTTCGCCACCGTGGCGCGGTACTCGCGCCGCCGGGACACGTGGCTGCGCGGATTGAGCACGTTCGTGAACACGCAGGAAGGGCCGCAGAAGACGTCGTCCTCGAGCACCACGCCTTCGTAAATCGAGACGTTGTTCTGGATCTTGACGTTGTTGCCGATCCGCGTCCCGGGCATCACGACGACGTTCTGCCCGAGGTTGCAGCGCTCGCCGATCACCGCCCCCGGCAGGATGTGGCAGAAGTGCCAGATCTTGGTGCCGTCCCCGACGACGGCGCCGGCATCGACGTAGCTCGACTCGTGCGCGAAGTAACCCGCGGCGGGGGGGGAAGCCGCCATCAGTCCCCGATCACCTTGCACTCGAGCTCGAGCGTCACTCCGGTCTTTTTGGCCACGGTCTTGCGCGCGTGGTCGATGAGCTTCAGCACGTCGCTCGCCGTGGCGTTGCCCTTGTTGACGAAGTAGTTCGCGTGCAGCGGCGAGATCATCGCGCCGCCGACCGTGAATCCCTTGAGCCCACATTCGTCGATCAGCATGCCCGCCGACTTGGGCCCGCCGGGATTCCTGAACGTCGAGCCGCAGCACGGCTGGTCGAACGGCGTCCCCGCCTTGCGCCAGCGGAACAGCTTGCTCTGCAGCTCCTTGAGCTTCGCCGGCGGCTCTTCGGCGAGCGCCAGCTTCGCCTCGAGCACGATGCCCTCGATGTTGCTCGACCGGTACTTGAAGGAGATCTGCTTGCGCGAGAGCTGCTTGAGCTTGCCGCGCGCGTCCATCACGGTCACGTCCGTCACGATCTCGGCGAACTCGGCGCCGTGGCAGCCGGCGTTCATTACGATGCCCCCGCCCACGGTTCCCGGGACGCCGATGAACCGCTCGATGCCCGCGAACCCGGCCTCGGCGGTGCGGCGGGCGAGGATCGGCGCGGGCATGCCCGCGCCCACGATGGCCGTCGCCCCCTTCATCTCGAACCGATCGAGCCCCTTCCCCAGCCGCATCACCACACCGGGGAACCCCGCGTCCTTCACCAGCACGTTGGACCCGAGGCCGAGCACGATCCAGGGCAGACCCCGCTGCGTCGCCAGCTCGAGCGCGCGCGCCACGTCCTCTACGTCGGCGGGCAGGGCGAGATAGCGCGCGGGCCCGCCGATGCGCCAGGTCGTGTACCGGGCCAGCGGCTCGTTCTCGAGCAGCTTGCCGCGGAACCGGACCTTCGGCGGCGGCGGGGGCGGCGGCACGGACGACGGCTTGGCGGCGGCCGGTTTGGCGCGCTTCGCCTTGGCTACGTCTGTGCGACGCGCTGCGCCGGATTTGCCGCTGCGACCCGCTCCGCTCCGGCGACCCCGGTTCTTTCGACGTTCGCTTTTTCGTGCCATTCCTGGAGGCTCCTGACGGTTCCGGTTCGGCTGCGCAGCGCGATGATCGCGTCACAGGCCGCGCTCGCCGCGGACATCGTCGTCGTGTACGGCACCCGGTGGACCAGCGCCGCGCGCCGAATGGCGTAATCGTCCGCCTGCGTGAACTTTCCGAGGGGCGTGTTGATCAGCAGGTGCACCTCCCCCGAGACGATCAGGTCGATCGCGTGGGGCCGCCCCTCGTGCACCTTACGCACGCCTTCCGCCGGGACGCCCCGGCCCCGCAGATACCGCTGCGTCCCCTCCGTCGCGAGGATCCTGAACCCCAGCTCGTGCAGCCGCCGCACGATCGGCACGACGGTCGGCTTGTCGCCGTCGTTCACCGTCACGAACACCGCCCCCGTGAGCGGCAGACTGCCGTCAGCGGCGATCTGCGCCTTGGCGAACGCCATGCCGAAGCTATCCGCCAGGCCCATGGCCTCGCCGGTCGAGCGCATTTCCGGCCCCAACACGGTATCCACCCCGGGCAGCTTCGTGAAGGGGAAGACGGCCTCCTTCACCGCCACCCCGGCGACGGGAAGCTCATCGGGAACCCCCAACTCGTCCAGGGTGCGACCCGCCATGACCGCCGCCGCCAGCTTGGCCAGCGGCACCCCCGTTGCCTTGCTCACGAAAGGCACCGTGCGGGAGGCCCGGGGATTCACCTCCAGCACGTACACCACGCCGTCCTTGATGGCGTACTGGACGTTGAGCAGCCCCACCACCCCCAGGGCCGCGGCGAAGGCCTGGGTATGCCGACGCATCTCCTCGACCTGGCGGTCCCCGATCAGGTACGGCGGCAGCACGCAGGCCGAGTCCCCCGAATGCACGCCGGCGTCCTCGATGTGCTGCATGACCCCGCCGATGATGCAGCGGCGACCGTCGGCCAGGGCGTCCACATCTGCCTCGAAGGCGTCCTCGAGGAAGCGGTCGATCAGCACCGGATGCTCCGGCGCCACGCGGGCGGCCTTCACGAAGTAATCGCGCAGCGATCCGTCGTCGTACACGATCTCCATCGCGCGGCCGCCGAGCACGTAGGAAGGCCGCACCAGCACGGGGTAGCCGATGCGGCCGGCCACCGCGACGGCCTCCTCCACGGAGCGCGCGGTGCCGTTGGGCGGCTGCGTCACGCCGAGCCGGCGCGCCAGCTCCTCGAACCGCTCGCGGTCCTCGGCGATGTCGATCGCGTCGGGGGAGGTGCCGAGGATCGGCACCCCCGCCGCCGCGAGCGGCTGCGTGAGCTGCAGCGGCGTCTGCCCGCCGAGCTGCACCACCACGCCGCGCGGCCGCTCCCAGCGCACGACCTCGAGCACGTCCTCGAGCGTGAGCGGTTCGAAGTACAGCTTGTCGGAGATGTCGAAGTCGGTCGAGACGGTCTCCGGATTCGAGTTGATCATGATCGTCTGGAGGCCCAGCTCGCGGAACGCGAGGCCGGCGCGCACGCAGCAGTAGTCGAACTCCACGCCCTGGCCGATCCGGTTCGGGCCGCTGCCCAGGATCACGACGCCGGCCTCGCCGAACGGCACAGACTCGTTTTCGTCGTCGTAGGACGAATACAGGTACGGCGTCGCCGAGGGGAACTCGCCGGCGCAGGTGTCTACGGTCTTGTAGGCGGGATGGATGCCCAGACTCCAGCGCCGCTCGCGGATCGCCGCCTCCGTGGTGCCGCGCAGCGCCGCGAGCTGGCGGTCGGAGAACCCCATGCGCTTCATGCGCCGCAGCGCGGCGGCGTCCGGATCCGCCAGTCCGGCGAACCACCGCTCGGCGTCGACCAGCTCCTCGAGCTGGTGGAGAAACCAGGGATCGATCCCCGAGGCGCGCGCGATGTCGTCGACGGTGAGACCGGCGAGCAGCGCGCGCTTGATCTGGAACACGCGTTCGGGGGTGGGCGTGCGCAGCGCCACGCGCAGGTCCTCGGGCGCGTCGCTGGTGAGCCGGTCGTCGCCGGGCGTCGCGCCGATGACCCAGCCCGCGCGCCCGGCCTCCAGCGCGCGCAGCCCCTTCTGGAACGCTTCCTTGAACGTGCGGCCGATCGCCATCGTCTCCCCGACCGATTTCATCTGGGTGGTGAGGTGATAGTCGGCGGTCGGGAACTTCTCGAACGCGAAGCGCGGCGCCTTGACGACGACGTAATCGAGGACGGGCTCGAAGGACGCGGGCGTGGTGCGCGTGATGTCGTTGGGCAGCTCGTCCAGCGTGTAGCCGACCGCGAGCTTCGCGCCGATGCGCGCGATGGGAAATCCGGTGGCCTTCGAGGCCAGCGCGGACGAGCGCGACACCCGCGGATTCATTTCGATGACCAGCATCTCGCCGTCGGCCGGATTCACGGCGAACTGGATGTTGCAGCCCCCCGCCTCGACGCCGATTTCGCGGATGATCGCGATCGCCGCGTCGCGCATGCGCTGATACTCGCGATCGGTGAGCGTCATCGCCGGCGCCACGGTGATCGAGTCGCCCGTGTGCACGCCCATCGGATCGAGGTTCTCGATCGAGCACACGATCACCACGTTGTCGCGCCGGTCGCGCATCACCTCGAGCTCGAACTCCTTCCAGCCGAGCACGCTGCGCTCGATCAGCGCCGAGTGCACCGGGGACAGCTCGAGCGCCCGCTCGACCAGCTCCTCGAACTCCGCGCGGTTGTACGCCACCCCGCCGCCCGTGCCGCCCAGCGTGAACGAGGGGCGGAGGATCGCGGGGTAGCCGACGTCGGCGACGGCTTCGAGCGCCGCCGCGACGCTCGTGATCGTGTGTCCCGCCGGCGTCGCCAGACCGATGCGCCGCATCGCGGCGCTGAACTCCGCCCGGTCCTCCGCCATGCGGATGGCCCGGGCGTTGGCGCCGATCAGCTCCACGCCGTGCCGCTCGAGCGTGCCGTCGTTCGCGAGCGCCATCGCCACGTTGAGCGCCGTCTGGCCGCCCATCGTGGGCAGCAGCGCGTCGGGGCGCTCGCGCTCGATCACCTTGCGGACCCAGTCGGGGGTGACCGGCTCGATATAGGTGCGGTCGGCGAGCTCCGGGTCGGTCATGATCGTGGCGGGATTCGAGTTGACCAGGACGACGGTGTACCCCTCCTGTTTCAGCGCCTTCACCGCCTGCGTCCCGGAATAGTCGAACTCCGCCGCCTGGCCGATCACGATCGGCCCGTAGCCGAGCAGCAGGATGCGGTGCAGGTCAGTCCGTCTGGGCATCGAGCACGTCCCGCAGGATGTCGTCGAGAGAGTGGCGCGCCTGCCAGCCGGTCGCCGCGCGCAGCTTGGACGCGTCGCCCACCAGGTGCGGGATGTCCGCCGGCCGCAGCAGATCGGGATCCGCCTCGGGAATCGGCCGCATTCCCAGCAGGGCCGCCAACCGCACCAGCACGTCGCCGAGGCTCACGCCTTCCCCCGACGCGACGTTGTAGACCTCACCGGCGGTGCCGTGCCCGAGCAGCCGGACGTAGGCATCCACCACGTCGCGGACGTGCAGGAGGTCGCGCACCGGCTCGAGGTTGCCCACCTTCACGACCGGGGCGCCGATTTGCCTGGCGAAGCGCAGCCGCTGCGCGAACGCCGGGACGACGAAGCCCGGATCCTGCCCGGGACCCGTATGGGCGAACGCGCGGGCGATGACCACGCGGAGCCCCGCCCGCCGCCACGCCTCCAGCGCCGCCGTCTCGGCGCCGAGCTTGCTGGCGGCGTAGGGCGAGCAGGGCGCGACCGCGTCGGTCTCACGGCGCGGGCTCGAGTGGCCGCGGCCGTACACCTCGCCGGTCGAGACCACGAGCACGACCGGGTCGGCACGATCGCGGCGGCGCGCCTCGGCCAGGACGTGGACGACGCGCGCCGTGCCGGCCGCGTTGACGGTCCAGGCCGCGCCGGGATCGCGCAGCGCCGTCGCGCCGGACGCCACCGCCGCCAGATGCACCACCGCATCGTACGGCAGGTCCACGCAGCGGCGCACCGACTCCTCGTCCGTCACCTCGAGGGGCAGCCAGCGCACGCGGGCGTGCTCCTCGGCGGTGAGCGCCCCGGCGCTGCTGCGCGGCGGCTCGCCCGGCCGCACGGCCGCGAACACCTCGCGCCCGTCGTCGAGCAGGCGCCGCACCAGCCACCGCCCCACGAAGCCATCGGCGCCGGTGACCAGCACCTTCACCGCAACCGCTCCAAGTCGGCGTCCACCATCATCCGGACCAGCTCCTCGAAGCTCACCTGCGGCACCCAGCCCAGCTCGCGCCGCACCTTCGCCGCATCGGCCCTCAGAATGTCCACCTCGGCGGGCCGCACGAACTGCGGATCGGCCTGCACGGAGCGGCGCCAGTCCAGGCCGACGTGGTCGAAGGCCACCTGGCAGAGGTCGCGTACGGTGTGTCCTACCCCCGTGCCGACGACGTAGTCGCGCGGCTCGGGCTGCTGCAGCATGCGCCACATCGCGTCCACGTAGTCGCCCGCGAAGCCCCAATCGCGCTGGGCGTCGAGGTTGCCGAGCCGCAGCGCGCTTGCCTTCCCCAGCTTGATGCGGGCCACCGCGTCGCTCACCTTGCGCGTCACGAACTCCAGCCCGCGCCGCGGGGACTCGTGGTTGAACAGGATGCCGCTGACCGCGTACATGCCGTAGGATTCGCGGTAATTCACCGTGATCCAGTGCCCGTACACCTTGGCCACGCCGTAGGGCGAGCGCGGGTAGAACGGCGTGGTCTCGCGCTGCGGCGTCTCCACCGCCTTGCCGAACATCTCCGAGGAGCTCGCCTGGTAGAACCGCGCCGTGGG
The DNA here is from genome assembly GCA_050733275.1 of Gemmatimonadales bacterium. GTDB lineage: Bacteria > Gemmatimonadota > Gemmatimonadetes > Gemmatimonadales > GWC2-71-9 > 20CM-2-65-7. The sequence continues at coordinate 711 of JBOHSP010000184.1, read as the reverse complement.
ATGCGCCAGCCGGATCGCCTCGAGCAATCGCGTCACGCCGAGCGCGGTGAACTCCCCCGTCAGCACGGGCTGGCTCCACGACGTGGGGACGAAGCTCTGCGCCGCGAGGTTGTACACCTCGTCGGGCCGCGCGTCGCGGATGACCGTGGTGAGGGAGTGCTGGTCCAGCAGATCGGCGGCGACGATGTGGACGCGCTCGAGCAGGTGGCCGATGCGCTCGTAGGAATCGTGCGACGTGCGCCGCACGACGCCGATCACGTCGTAGCCCTTCTCGAGCAGGAGCTCGGCCAGGTAGGAGCCGTCCTGCCCGGTCACGCCGGTGATGACCGCGGTGCGGCGGGGTTGCCGCGTCTCGGCGTGCGGCTTAGGTTTCGGCCTCCCAGCGGTGTCGTGAGAACTCATTTTCCAGTCGGATGGTCCATGGCTCGAGTGTGTGAGATCTGTGGCAAGGGCCCCATCACGGGGCACAATGTCAGCCACGCCAACAACAAAACGAACCGCCGCTGGTACCCCAACCTGCAGCGTGCCCGGGCGGTCGTAAACGGCACGGTCCGGCGCATCCGCGTGTGTACCCGCTGCCTCAAGTCCAACAAGGTGGCCAAGGCGTCCTGACGCGTGTGAAAAAGGGGACCATCGGGTCCCCTTGCGCTAGCCTTCCGGGGGGGGGGGGGGGGGGGGGGGGGGGGGGGGGGGGGGGGGGGGGGGGGGGGG
>JBOHSP010000183.1:0-3110 GCA_050733275.1 Gemmatimonadales bacterium | reverse complement strand
CGCGAGGGGTGGATCACCATCGTGGCGCCGCTGCCCGAGACCCCCGCGGAACGGGCCGGCGTGATGACGGGGGACCGCATCGTGGCGCTCGACGGGCGCTCGACCGAGGATGGAAGCAGGATCAGGCGGTGAAGGAGCTGCGCGGCCCGGCCGGCACCACGGCGGAGCTGACCATCCGGCGCGCCGGCGTGGACGAGCCCATCATCTTCCGGGTGACGCGGGCGACGATTCACATCCGCTCCGTGCAGGTCGCGATGATGCTCGATGACCGCGTCGGCTACATCTACCTGACGCCGGTCAACGAGTCGTCGGCGGAGGAGGCGGCGGAGGCGATCGATACCTTGGTCAAGCAGGGGATGAAGTCCCTGGTGTTCGACCTGCGGGGCAATCCCGGCGGGCTGCTGGATCAAGGAGTGGCGGTGTCGGATCTGTTCCTCAATCCCGGTGATACGGTCGTCGCGACGCGGGGCCGGGCCCCCGGCTCGAGCCGCGCGTTCCGCGACACCCACCAGCAGCGCTGGCCCAATCTGCCGGTCGTCGTGATCGTCAACGGCGGCTCGGCGAGCGCCGCGGAGATCATCGCCGGTGCGCTGCAGGACCACGACCGCGGCGTCCTGGTGGGCACGCCGACCTTCGGCAAGGGGCTGGTGCAGTCGTTCTGGCGGCTTACGCCCGAATCGGGCCTCAAGCTGACGACCGCCCGCTGGTACACCCCGAGCGGCCGGACCATCCAGCGCGAGACGCGGACGGAGGAGGAGCAGGAGGCGCAGGCCATCGCGGCGCAGCGCGGGCAGGACGTGCCGGCCGATTCCACGCAGGTCTACCGCACGGAAGGGGGGCGCCCGGTCTTCGGGGGCGGCGGCATCCGGCCCGATCTGTTCGTCGCGCCGGACACGTTCAGCACAGCGGAGCGTGCGTTCATGCGGGCGTTGGGCGACAAGATCCCGGCGTATCGCGACGCGCTCGTGGGCTACGCGCTCGAGCTGAAGGAGGGCCGGCGGCTGGCCGCGCCGACCTTCACGGTCACCGCGGGGATGGTGGATGAGATCGTGCGCCGCATCCGGGCGCGGGGCGCCGTCGTCTCCGATTCACTGGTCGCGGGCGCGCGCCGGGTGATCGCGCAGGACCTGACGTACGAGGCCGCGCGCTACGTCTTCGGCCGGGAGGCGGAGTACCGCCGCCGCATGTCCGACGATTCGCAAATCCAGCGCGCCCTCGCGCTGGCCGGCCGCGCCAAGTCGCCGCAGGATCTCCTGGCGCTCGCGGCGAACCCGCCCGCTCCCGCCCGCCAGGATCGCAATCGGTGACCGGTCCGTGAGCGGCGAGCCCGCCGACCGCCCGCCGATCGGACTCATCGGAGCCGGTCGCGCGGGCGTCGGGCTGGCGCTCGCCCTGACGCAGGCCCGTTACCCCGTGCGCCTGCACGGCCGCCACGCGAAGCGGCTGCCGCCTGGTCTCACCCTCAGCGTCGGCGACGGCGACACCCCGCCGCCGTGGATCGACGAGACGCACGTCGTGATCCTGGCGGTGCGCGACGACGCCATCCGGCGGCTGGCCGACGCGCTGGCGCGCGCCCGCGCCGTCGTCGAGCGGCAGACGGTCCTCCACCTCTCGGGCTGCCAGGGCCAGGAGGCGCTGGGCGCCCTCGTCCCCACCCGCGCGGCCCTCGGCTCGCTGCATCCGCTGCAAACGATCGCGGAACCGGAGCGCGCGCCGGCGCGGCTGCGCGGCGCGTGGGCGGCCGTGGAAGGCATGCCGCGCGCCATCGCCGTGGGCGAGCGCCTCGCCGCCGATCTCGGCATGCGCCCTTTCCGCATCGCCACGAAGGCGAAGCCCATCTACCATGCCGGCGCGGTGTTCGCGTCGAACTATCTGGTCGTCGTGGAGGCGGTCGCGCAGCGGCTGCTCCGGCACGCCGGGCTGGACGAAGGCGACGCCTGGGCGGCGCTGCGGCCGCTGGTCGACGGGACGCTCGAGAATCTCAGCCGCGACGAGCCCAAGGCGGCGCTGACGGGCCCGGTCGTGCGCGGCGACACGGCTACGATCGTTCGCCACCTCGAGTCGCTGGCGCTCGACGATGCGAAGCTGTACCGCGCGCTGGGGCGCGCGGCGCTGGAGCTGGCGCAGAAGCGGGGAATGGATGAAGCGACGGCGCTGCGAGTGGCGGAAGCCCTGGCTACTGACGTACCACCCGTGATCCGGCACGCATAATTCGGCCTCTGGGCCACAGAGCTGTAATTCCCTCATCGAGAGCCATATGTGGAAACCAGCCAGCGATGATATATCGGGCCGCCAATCCCGTCCGGGGTGAGCATCCGATAGAGCTGCCCACTGCCTCCGATGCCGAATAGAAGTGCAACACCCAAAAATCGTAGGTGACTTCAAGGCTCAGTAGCCCAAGCGCTACCGGCCGCGGCGTCTCATACACGTTGCGAGTGTGCGGCGCTTACAAGGCGGGCGGCTGCGGTACGAATTCTCTCATGGAGTGCCCTAGCATTATCGAGGAACGAGTGTGAAACCGGGTGTTCCGCGTGGACGGTCACTCGCAACAAATATACGGCGACGGGCAGTCTTCCTCGCAGTAGTTACCACACGTGCATACGACCTGTTTGAACGGCGGCCTCTGCTCGTCTCCACCCTGGGCCGCGAGGCTGGCACGCGGGAGTACGATGGATCCAAGCACAACCATCGCAACAACAGTCAAGGCAGTTTTGGCAATGAATTGGAACATCTGCGTACCGCTCCTTTCTGCTTTGTCAAGAGACCTCGAGTGGCTTCGATGCGGTTCCCCGGTTTCACGCTCGATATTTGCTGGACGGCGGCACATGCAAGATCAATGGTGATAAACAGCGCGCTGCAAGTCGGCAGCCGACATCACATAGTCCATGCGCCCTCCCCGCCGAATGATGAAAAAGGGGATGCTCCGACCTCCGAAAACTTCGGCAGCATGTGCTGTTGAAATACTTGCACTGAGCTGCGGTAGTCGGCGATCTCTCAGAAAGGACTGAACGGCCTGGCGCCCCCGATCATCCCCCACGTGGACAACCCGCACGGTGATTGAATCCAGTGCCAGGAGTCTGCGCAGGAGATAATCTGGCGCCGCACAACTC
>JBOHSP010000182.1:0-3040 GCA_050733275.1 Gemmatimonadales bacterium | reverse complement strand
GCTCGAGTGGGCGCGGCTGTTGCTGCGCCAGGGCCGCGCGCCCGAGGCCATCGCGCACCTCGAGCGGCTCATCCTCGACTATCCCGGCAGCGCGTTCGTGCCGCAGGCGCGGCGCGAGCTGGAGCGCGCGCGCGGCGCGATTCCCCGGTCATGAAACGGCGGGAGTTCGTCCGGACGGTCGGACGGGCCGCCGGCCTGACGGCCGGAGCGGGGCTGTTCGGCTTCCGGTCGTCCGGCCGTCCGGCCGTCCGGCCGTCGCTGTTGATTCCGATGGACGACGCCCAGTCCGATCACCTCAAAGCCTACGGGCTCACCTACCGCGTGATCGAGGCGGGGATGCGGGCGGAGTGGTTCCTCAACTACCGCGGCGGATCGTTCCTGGTGCCCGATGGGGCGGCGCTGCGGCGCGACGCCGCGCTCAGCGGCGTGCGGGTCGAGCCGCTCGAGGACTCGGGCGTGACGGCCGTGCGCGGCGAGATCGAGGCCGGCAACATGGACGCGGTGCCGCTCGAGAAGGCGCCCAAAGTCGCCGTGTACGCGCCGCCCAACGCCGCGCCCTGGGACGACGCCGTCACCATGGCCTTGCAGTACGCCGGGATTCCGTTCGCCAAGATCTGGGACGCCGAGGTGGTGCAGGGGGGCCTGCGCGAGCACGACTGGCTGCACCTCCATCACGAGGACTTCACGGGCCAGTACTCGAAGTTCTTCCTCATCTACTCGGGGATGCCCTGGCTCGCCGAGATGGTGCAGCGCAACACCGAAATGGCGCGGCGCCTCGGCTTTACCGCGGTCCCCGATCTCAAGAAGGCGGTGGCGCGGGGCATCCGCGACTACGTTGCGAACGGCGGGTTCGTGTTCGCCATGTGCACGGCGACCGAGACGATCGATCTCGCGCTCGCCGCCCAGGGCGTGGACATCGCCGCGACGTTCGCCGACGGCAGCCCGCTCGATCCGCAGGCCGACGAGCGGCTTGACTGGGGCCAGTGCCTGGCGTTCACGGGCGCCCGGCTCGAGCCCAACCCGCTCGTGGCGAGCTTCTCCGACATCGACGGGCACCAAGTGAACGGCGGCCCGCGGCGCCGTCCCCTCGGCGCGTTCCAGCTGTTCAACTTCAGCGCCAAGATCGACCCGGTGCCCACGATGCTGGTGCAGAATCACCGCCAGGTGATTCCCGACTTCTACGGCCTGACGACGTCGTTCACGCGCGAGCGCCTCAAGCCCGGCGTGACCGTGCTCGCCGAAGAGGAGGGCGCGCCCTGGGTGAAGTACATCCACGGCGATCACGGCAAAGGGACGTGGACGTTTTTCGGCGGCCACGATCCCGAAGACCCGCAGCACCAGATCGGCGACCCGCCCACGGACCTGTCGCTGCACCCGCACTCGCCGGGCTACCGGCTGATTCTCAACAACGTGCTGTTCCCGGCGGCCAAGAAGCGGGAGCTGAAGACGTGAGCAGCGCGGTCGAGCGGCTCGCGCCGGCGGTGCGGGAGCTGCTGCGGACCGAGATCGCGGAGGCGCAGGGGCGCGAGGTCTCGTTCGTCGTGCGCCCCGACGCCAACGGCCTGATCGGCCAAGGGCGCGTCGTGGCCCGGGGCACCGTGGACGCGGTCCTCGCCCTGCCGGGCGTCGCGGAGCGCGGCGAGATGCTGGTGCACAATCACCCCAGCGGCCTGCTCGAGCCCTCGGGCGCGGACCTGCACGTCGCGGCGCGGCTGCACGACGCCGGCGTCGGGTTCGCGATCGTCGACAACCCCGTCACCCAGCTGTATGTCGTGGTTGAATGCCCGCGCCGCCGCAGCGACGCGCGGCTCGACGCGGTGGCCGTGGCGGAGCTGCTGTCGCAGTCGGGCCCGGTGGCGCGCACGCTGGGCGGCGGCTCGTTCGAAGACCGTCCCGGGCAGCGCGATATGGCGGCATACGTGGCCGACGCCTACAACGACGGCGGCGTCGCGCTGCTCGAGGCGGGCACCGGCGTCGGGAAATCGTTCGCCTATCTCGTCCCGGCGCTCGAGTGGGCGCGGGCCAACGGCGAGCGTACCGTCGTCTCGACCAACACGATCAATCTCCAGGAGCAGCTCGTCGGCAAGGACCTCCCCATCCTCGCCCGCGCGCTGTCCACGGGAGAGCGGCCGGTCACCTTCGCGCTGCTGAAGGGCTGGCGCAATTATCTCTGCCTCGCGCGGCTCGAGCAGGCGCGCGCCGGCCAGGAGTCGCTGTTCGACGACGCCCGCGCCGCCGAGATCGAAGCGCTCGCGGGCTGGGCGGCGCATACCGCCGACGGCAGCCTGGCCGACCTCACGAGCGAGCCGTCGGCCGACGTGTGGGATGCCGTCGCGGCGGAATCCGATCTGTGCACGCGGCTCAAGTGCCCCCACTTCGATCGCTGCTTCCTGTTCGCGGCGCGGCGCCGGGCGGCGGAGGCCGACGTCATTGTCGTCAATCACCACCTGCTGGCGTCGGACCTCGCGGTGCGGATCGCGTCCGACAACTGGCAGGAGGCGGCGGTGCTGCCGCCGTACCGCCGCCTGGTGCTCGACGAGGCCCACCACCTCGAGGACGTGGCCGCGAACCACCTCGGCAACCAGGTCAGCATGCTCGGCGTGCAGCGGCTGCTGGGCCGGCTGGAGCGCAACGGCCGCGGCCTGCTGCCCGCCCTGGCCGCCGAGCTGGGCGGCCGCACGCGCGACGACATGTTCCGGCAGGCGAGCCGCGACCTGCTGACCCGCAGCCTGCTCGACGCCCTGAACGCCGCGCGCCGCGGCGCCGACGAGCTCTTCGGCCGCCTGACGCGACGCCTCGCGCGCGAGTCGCCGGACGCGGGCGACGGGGCCGGCGCGCCGGTGCTGCGGCTGACGGACGCGTTCGCCGAGGACCCGGTTTGGACGGAAGGCCTCGCGGTCGCGCTCGATAACCTGCTGATCGCGTTCGACCGGTTGCGCGAGGGCGTGGAGACCATCGCCGACCGCCTGTCGGTGGATGCGACCGGCGACGAGCGCGGCACGCAGCTCGTCGGCGAGCTGCGCGGCGTGGTGCGCCGGCT
>JBOHSP010000181.1:0-4045 GCA_050733275.1 Gemmatimonadales bacterium | reverse complement strand
GCTTCACCTCGCCGCCGCTTCACCTCGCCGCCGCTTCACCTCGCCGCCGCTTCACCTCGCCGCCGCTTCACCTCGCCGCCCTAGTATTTCGGCGGCAGCGTCCGGTACCGCTCCAGCAGCTCCGTCTGCCGGCTGCGCAACGGAATCTCCCGGCCGCGGATGAACACGTGCTCCACGGCGGTCGAGAACTCGAACGGATCCCCACTCCAGACCACGACGTTGGCCACCTTGCCGGGTTCGAGCGTGCCGTAGTCCCTGGCGACGCCGAAGACTTCGGCGGGAGTCGCCGTGATCGCGCGGAGGGCCTGGTCCCACGACATGCCGTAGGCGACGGCGTTGCCCGCTTGCTGGCGCAGGTTGCGGGCGTTGTGCGTATCGGTCTCCATCAGAATGACCTTGACGCCGGCTGTGGCGAGCAGCGCAGCATTCTCGTAGCGGATGCCGAGCGCGTCGTAGCTCGGGATGTTGTCGAGCGGCTGCACCAGCACGGGGACGTCCGCGGCCGCGATTCGGTCCGCGATCATCCACGCCTCGGCGCCGCCCGCGAGAATGAGCCGCAGGCGGTACTCGCGGGCGATGCGCAGCGCGGTCGCGATGTCGCTGCGCCGGTTCGCCAGCGCCACGACGGGCAGCTCGCCGCGCAGCACCGGCTGCAACGCCTCGAGATCGGCCTCGGGCGCGGCGAGCTCCTGCATCTGATCGCGCCGGTAATCGTTGCGCCGCGTGGCGTACTCGCGCGCATCGTCCAGCACCCGCCGCAGCCGCGCCGCCACGCCGGCGCGCGAGCCGCCGCCAGCGTCCTTCGCGTCCTCATTCAGATTGACCACCATCGCCACCGGTGATTTCGCGATCATGCGCTCGACCGTCTCCCCGTCGAGGTCGATCAGCACGGCCTGGCCGCGGATCAGCGCGTCGTTCCCGCCGGGGACCGCGACGGTCGTCGTCACGCCCTCGATGCGCGTCACCGGAATCAGGGCCGACGCGGGATTGATGCCTTCGGCCACGTTGAACGCGGCGGCGATCTCGTCGTCGCGCAGGGTGGCCTCGTTGGTCCCCTGCACGGCGCTGATCTCGGTGAGGCCGAGCTGGCTGGCCCCGTCGATCAGCCCCGGCGTCACCCACTTGCCCGCCGCATCGATGCGCGTGGCGTCGGACGGCACGGTGACGTTGCTGCCGACCGCCGCGATCCGGCCGTTGCGGATCAGCACGGTGGCGTTCTCGAGCCGCGGGCCGGAGACGGGATGGACCGTCGCCCCGGTGATGGCGATCGTCTGAAGCAGGAGGATCCCGATCATCGCTGCACCTCCTCGAACCCGCGGCCGAGCATGAAGTCGGTGCGCGGCTGGTGCGCCGGGTCGTTGCGGTCGTACACCAGCCAGCCGTCGTTATAGACCTGCAGCGCCCGCGCGTAGACCGAGAACGGGTCCGCGGACCACAGCACGACGTCGGCCATCTTGCCGGGCTCCAGCGTGCCGACGATCGAATCGAGCCCCAGCACCCAGGCCGGATTTGCCGTGACCCAGCGCAGCGCCTGATCGCGCGTCACGGCGATGCCGGCGCGCTGGCCGGCGTACATCGCCTTCGACGCCTCCTGGTTGAGGCGCTGGATCCCGGACTCCGAGTCGGAATGAATCACCGGGCGCGCGCCCGCCTGTTGGAGCAGCGCGGCGTTCTCGTGAATCCCGTCCATCGCCTCCTCCTTGAAGCCCCACCAATCGGCCCAGATCGAAGCCGCCGTCCCCGCGCGCGCCAGCAAGTCCGCGATCTTGTACGCCTCCACCGCGTGATGGAACGAGCGGATCTTGAAGCCGAACTCCCGCGCGAGGTCGAGCATGTTGGCCATCTCGTCCGCCCGGTAGCAGTGGTTCTGGACGTAGATGTTGCCGCGCAGCACTTCGGCCAGCGTCTCGTTGCGGAGATTGCGCTCGGGCGGGTCGCCCTCGTGCTCGCGGTTCCACTTGTCCCAGCGGCGCCGGTACGTCTGCGCGTTGATGAACGCCTCGCGGTAGCCGGCCATGTTGCCCATGCGGGTCGACGGGCCGCCGCGGTTGCCGTAGACACGCTTGGGGTTCTCGCCGCATGCCATTTTCACCCCGTAGCGCGCGCCGGGGAACTTCATCTCCTGCACGGTCCGCGCCGGCACCAGTTTCAGCACCGCGCTGCGCCCGCCGATCAGATTGGCCGACCCGGGCAGCGCCTGGATCGTGGTCACGCCCCCCGCGATCGCCAGCGGGATCTGCGGGTCCTGCGGCCAGAACGAATGCTCGGCCCACACCTCGGCTGTCACGGGGCTGGTCGCCTCGTTGCCGTCCGATTCGGCGAACGTGCCGGGCGCGGCGTACACGCCGAGGTGCGAGTGGGTGTCGATCAGGCCGGGGGTCACCCACTTGCCCGTGCCGTCCACGATCGTCGCGTCGGCGGGCGCATCGACGGTCGGCCCGACCGCCACGATCCGTCCGTCGCGCAACAGGATCGCGCCGCCGGTGATCTCCTCTCCGGCGGCCGTCATGATCGTCGCGTTGCGGATCACGACCGGCGGGTTCGGGTGCCGCTGATAGGTGGACGCGTACGGCGCGCGCTCCGCGGCGCTGTCCGGCGCCGCCGCGGCAGGAGCGGGTGGGGTGGCGGGGGAGGGGCCTCGCGCGCCACAGGCGGCGCTCGCGAGCAGCAGCGCGGCTGCCACCCCCGGCAGGAGATGTCGCATGGCGATGGTTCTCCTCACTTCACGAGTTGGAAGACGATCGGCGCGCCCACCGGGCTGATGCGCAGGACCCGGCGCGGCGTCGTCTTGCTGACGTGCATCACGATGGGAAGCTGCATTCCCGACAGCTCGAGGCGATAGGCGTCGAACGTGCCCGCGGGCACGGTGATGTTCTCGGAGCCCGCCACTTTGATCGTGAGGACTTTGCTGACGCCCTCGCCCGACGAGAACACATTGAGGGAGAACGTCTTTCCCTCGGCAAGCGGGAGGGCGGGGAGCAGCAGGCTCACCACGTTGTCGTCGATCGTGCCGGGGACGACCGTGGTGTCGATCGCGAGCGCCTTGGGCGTGCCGCCGGGCTGCGGCACGCTCGCGCTGCCCGTAACGCGGCCGCTCGCGTAGGTGAGGGCGATCTCGGAGCGCTGGTTCTGCACCGTGCCAGTCTGGGTCGTGCGCCGCATCGCGAGCGTGGGCGCATCGAACACGACGGTCGTCTGCTGCTGCACGATGGGCCCGAGCGACGTCGTCTCCCGGTACACCAGCGAGTCGCCCATCGGCACGAGCTCCGACACCTGGTGGCCGAAGGGGTTGCCCTGGAGCACCGCCGTGAAGCTGTCGCGCCGGGCGACGAGCTGGCGGCGGTCCCACTCGACGGCCGTCGGCGTGGGATTCAGCTCCGCGGGATCCAGCGGCGCGCCGTCGATGTCAACCAGGCGCACCGGCGCGATGGCCCTGAGCTTGTCGTACAGCGCCTTCGCATCGCCGACGACCACGATGGTGAGGCCGTCACGCCGATAGATGCGGCGCGCCGCCGCGCGGGCGCGCGCCGCCGTCACGCCGGCGAGCCGCTCGCGATAGCGCTGCAGATACGTCGACCCGAGGCCGAGCAGCCGCGCGGTCGTGACCACCCGCGCGATCTGCCCCGGCGTCTCGATCGTGAGCGGGAAGGAGCCGACCAGGAACCCCTTCGCCGCGGCCAGCTCGGTGGCGGGAATCGGCTCCGTACGGATGCGGTCGAGCTGCCGCAGCAGCTCGGCCAGCGCGCTGTCCACGACCTCGGTGCGGCCCTCGAAGGTCCCCTCCCAGTGGCCGATCCCGCGGTTGCGGCGCAGCGCGGCGTAGGAGCCGTAGGTCCAGCTCTTCTGCTCCCGCAAGATGAGGAACAGCCGCGCGTCGGGACCGCCGCCCAGGACCTGCGTGGCGATGCGGGCGGAGTAGTAGCCCGTGTCGGTGGGAAGAAACGTCGCGTTCCCCAGGATGATGTTCGCCTGCACGGAACCGGGACGATGCACCAGCAGAATGTCCGTGGCCCGCTTGCGCGGCGGCGCCGGGAACGGCCGGGCG
>JBOHSP010000180.1:0-3825 GCA_050733275.1 Gemmatimonadales bacterium | reverse complement strand
GATCTCCACTGCGGTCAGATGACCCCCAGCTCTTTCCCGAGCCGGCCGAAGACCTCGAGCGCGAGGTCGATCTGGTCCGGCGTGTGGGTGGCCATCACACTGGTGCGGAGGCGGCACTGTGACGGCGGCACCGCGGGCGGCACCACCGGGTTGGTGAACACCCCGGCATCGAACAGCTTGCGCCAGAACAGGAACGTCGTCTCGAGCGGCCCGATGAGCACGGGGACGATGGGCGTTTCCGTGGGGCCGATGTCGAACCCGAAGCCGCGCAGCCCGTCTTGCAGCCGCCGGGTGTTCGCCCACAACTGGCGGCGCCGCTCCGGCTCGCGCTGCAGAATGTGCAGCGCGGCGAGCACCCCGGCCGTATTGGCCGGCGGGAGGGCGGCGGTGAAGATCATAGGGCGGGCGTGGTGGCGCAGATAATGGATCACCGGCTCGTCGCCCGCGGCGAACCCGCCGATCGACGCCAGCGATTTCGAGAAGGTGCCGACGATGAGATCGACCTCGTCTGCGAGATCGAAATGCGCGGCGGTGCCGTCGCCGTTCGGGCCGAGCACGCCGACCGAGTGCGCGTCGTCGATAGCGAGGGCGGCGCCGTACTTCTGGGAGACCCGCAGCAGCCCGGGGACGTCGGCGATGTCGCCTTCCATCGAGTACACGCCGTCCACGATGATCATCGCGCCGGTGCCGTCGGCCAGGCGTTGCAACTTGCGCTCCAGGCCGGCCAGGTCGCCGTGGTTGAACCGCACGGTCTCGCCGTGCGACATCTTGGCGCCGTCCACGATCGAGGCGTGGTCGAGCTTGTCGAGGAACACGACGTCGGTCCGGCCCACGAGCCCGGAGATCACGCCGAGGTTCGCCTGATAGCCGGTCGAAAAGACGAGGCAGGATTCCTTGCCAAAGAACTCGGCCAGCTCCGCCTCGAGCTGTTCGTGGAGGTCCAGCGTGCCGTTGAGGAAGCGGCTGCCGGTGCAGCCCGAGCCGTACCGCTGCAGCGCGGCGCTGGCGGCCGCGAGCACGTCGGGATGGTGGGTGAGCCCGAGGTAGTTATTCGAGCCCATCATGATCCGCTCCTTGCCTTCGATCACCACCACGGTGTCTTCGGAGCGGGAGATGGGTTTGAAGTAGGGGTAGAGCCCGGCAGCCTGGATCTCGCGCGCCCGGGTGAAGTTCCTGCATTTGTCGAACAGTGCGATATGCTGCAGGGTCTCTGTGCGCACGCGGCCTCGGTTTGGGCAAAACGGTGGTACAGCTTAGCCTTGCCACGGAAAATTGGCAAGGGTGCGCGGCTACGAGAGTTAGCAACGGTCACTCGGGGGGCGAAGTTTCAGCTGTGCGTGTGGCCACAGCTTCCGGCGGGCCGCCGCGCTAGCCTAGATTGCTCCAGGCGCGGGATTTCCCGGCCTGCCGTCGTCCCGCCGAGAGGTCACGAGTGACAACACAGATGGTCCGATTGTGGGGCATCGCGGTGGCATTAGCCCTGTTCCCGCCAGCGGCCGCGGCGCAGGGCCGCGCGCCGCTGCGCCGCGAAGTCCCCGGGTTCGATTTTCGCCCGGACGGCGTGTGGCGCGTGCGCGCGCGGCAGGTCGCCCTGCGGCGCCGCGCCCTGCTCGCGCAATTGCGCTTCGCCGAGCTGAATGCGCCCGTCGCACTGGCCGCGCCGCGTCCGTCGGCGGCCGCCGTCACCGGCGCGCTCGCGGTGCCGATGGTATTGATCAGCTATCCCGGCATCGATACCACGCAGTTCATGCGCGACCCGGCTCAGTATTCCGCGCTGCTCTTCGGCCCGAGCGCGCCCAGCGGCCTGCCCTTCACCCTCAACCAGTTCTACGACTCGCTCTCCCGAGGCCTCTTCGGCATCACGGGCCAGGTCAGCCGCTGGGCCCGGCTGCCCCAGAGCGAAGTGACCTACACGGGAACGCCCAGCACCGAATGCGAAGGGCGGAATCCGTACGGCACCACGAACTGCAATGGCGTCTGGAGTGACGCGGCAACAGATCAGTTGCACGTGGGGCTCCGTGAGGCGCTCGCGCGGGTCGACACCGGCCCTACAGGAATCAACTTCGCGCAGTTCGACAACGACGGCCCCGACGGCGTACCCAATTCCCCTGATGACGACGGCTTCGTGGACCTGGTGCTGTTCGCCCATGCGACCCAGGATGGCGCGTGCGGCGGCGCCAGCAACAATCACGTCTGGTCCCATCGCTTCACGCTGGGCGACACGCAGCTCTACTTCACGAACGATCCCAGCAGCCAGGGCGGCAGCGTGAAGGTCGCCGACTACCTCATCCAGAGCGCCCTGGGCGGGCGTACTTCGTGTGACGTCAACGACATCATGCCGATCGGCACCACCGCCCACGAGCTGGGTCACGGCATCGGCCTGCCCGACTTGTACGACGTCGCCGGCAACTCCTTCGGGCCGTCGGAAGGTGTCGGCCAGTGGAGCCTGATGGGCAGTGGCAACTTCACGTCACCCCGCAGCCCGTCGCGGATGGACGCCTGGAGCCTGAACGAGCTGGGGTGGGTGACGCTCGCGCCTCTCACGACGGCCGGGTCCTACAGCTTCGGTCCGGCGCCCGTCTCGGACACGGCGTTCCTCGTGCGCGTCCAGGGATCGAATCCGCGCGGCGAGTACTTCCTGCTCGAGAACCGTCAGGCCTCGCAGGCCGACACGGCGATGATCGTGCGGCACTGCTTTGTCTCCACCGGGTCCACGAGCGGCGCATGCGGCGGCGGTCTGCTCGTCTGGCACGTGGATTCGGCCAAGGTTGTCCGCGGGCGTTTGGACAATTCGGTGAACAATGGGCCGATCCACGGCCTCGCCCTCGAGCAGGCGGACGGCTTCCGCAATCTCGATGTCGATGCCAATACCAGCAGCAGCTGCGCGGTGGGGGGCGTGGTCAACGGCTGCTCGGATCGTGGTGACGCGGGCGATCCCTACGGGGAGTTCTCGGGCAACACGACCTTCTCGTTTCGCACGAATCCCGCGGCGACGAAGAATGCCGACGGGAGCTTCGCCGGATTCGCGGTGGATCAGGTGACCCAAGTCGTGCCGCGCGGCACCATGTCGTTCCGGCTGCGCTTCGGCGCGCTATCGGTGGTGCGGGCGAGCGACACGGCGGCCGTGATCCAGTTCCAGGGCACGAATTACACCGTGTTCCGCGATCTGCTGGAAAACGGCGGCATGTATACCGTGAGCGTGGCCGACACGCAGATCGCGGCGAACGGGCGCACCCGCTGGCGGTTCGCGTCGTGGTCCGACGGGGGGCTGCGCACCCATCCGATCACCGGGTCCGTGGCGGGTGACACGCTCATCGCCACCCTCGATCGGGACTTCCAGCTGATCGCGACCGCGGCGCCGGGTGGCACCATCAGCGCGAATCCCCCGGCGAATCTGAGCGGCGATTTCCTTGCCGAAGGGAGCACGATCGAGCTGACCGCAACGCCCAACAGCGGCGAGACCTTCAGCGGCTGGTCGGGCGACACGTCCACGACCGATCCAGTGCTCACCCTGACGATGAACCGCGCGTACACGGTGTTCGCGTGCTTCGGTACCGTCGCGATTACGTCGCCGAGTCCGTTGCCGGATGGGGTCATGGGCGTGGCCTATGATCAGACGTTGCAGGTGAGTTGCGGGGCGGGGACGAATTGGGCGGTCACGGCGGGGGCGCTGCCGCAGGGCGTGACGCTGAACCCCGGCACCGGCCGGTTGTCCGGGTTCCCGCGGCAGTCCGGTGCGTTCTCGTTCACGGCGTCCGTGATGGTGGGCGGGCAGCCGGTGAGCAAACCGTTTGCGCTCAGCATCGCGGCCCCGGCGCTCACGAC
>JBOHSP010000179.1:0-8987 GCA_050733275.1 Gemmatimonadales bacterium | reverse complement strand
GGCGCGGCTCGCCCCGCCGGGACGGCGGCGCCCGCGGTACGGACCGCCATTGCCGTTGCCGCGCGCGAAGGCGGCGAGATCGAGCCGCTCCGGCCGGTATTCGTTCACGATCGCGGCGAGCGCGCGGAGCAGGGCGCCCTCGTCGCCGCGCGCCGTCATGCCGATCAGCGCGCGGAGCTGGCGCGCGAGCGACGCGCCGTCGGTGCCGTTCGCCTCCACGACCCGGATCTTGTCGAGGCTCGTGGGGACCAGCGTCTCGCCCACGCCGACCAGCTCCTCCTCCAGCTTCTCCCCGGGACGCAGGCCGGTGAACACGATCTGGATGTCGTGGTAGGGCACGAGCCCGGAGAGCCGGATCATCTGCTCGGCGAGCTCGAGGATGCGCACCTGCGTGCCCATCTCGAGCACCGCGATCCGACCCGCCGCTTCCGGCAGCGTGGCCGCCTCGAGCACGAGCTGCGCCGCCTCGGGGATGGTCATGAGGAACCGCTTCATCTCCGGGTGCGTGACCGTCAGCGGCCCGCCCGCGGCGATCTGGCGCTGGAACAGCGGCACGACACTGCCGTCGGAACCGAGCACGTTGCCGAAGCGAACCACGCGGAAATCGGTCCCGCTGGCCCGTAGCACCGGCAGCTCGCGCGCGATGCGCTCGGCCACGCGCTTGGTCGCGCCGAGTACGCTGGTGGGATTGACGGCTTTGTCGGTCGAGATCAGCACGAAGCGCTTCGTGCCGGCGCGCGCCGCCGCCTGCGCGAGCCGCAGCGTGCCGAGCACGTTGTTCCACACGCCCTCGATCAGATTCCACTCCAGCAGCGGCACGTGCTTGTAGGCGGCGGCGTGGAACACGCAGTCGGCCGGGTAGGCCTCGAACATGCGGTCGAGCCGGTCCGAGTTGGTCACGCTGGCGAGCACCGGGACCACGTCCACGGCGGGGTGCGCGACCGACATCTCGTGATGGATCAGGAACAGCGGGCTCTCGGCGCGGTCCAGCAGCAGCAGCCGGCGGGGATGGAACCGGGCGATCTGCCGCACCAGCTCCGAGCCGATCGATCCGCCCGCGCCCGTCACGAGCACCACGTTCCCCGCCAGCTCGGGCGCGATGGCCGAGAGGTCGAGCTGCACGGGATCGCGGCCCAGCAGGTCTTCCACCTGCACGTCGCGGACGCGGCTGATGTGCGGCGCGTCGGGCGCCAGCAGATCGATCTGCGGCGGCAGGATCTTGATCGCGGCGCCGGTTTCGGCGGCACGCGTCGCCAGGCGGCGGAGCTGCTCGGGCGTCGCGGACGGGATGGCGATGACGATCTGGACGACGGCGTGCATCGCCACGAAGCGGCGCAGCGCGTCGGCGCCGCCGAGCACCGGCACGCCGTGGATCATGCGCTCGTGCTTGGCCGGATCGTCGTCCACCAGCCCGACGACGTGCAGCGGGTGGCGGGGGTCGTGCTGCAGCTGCCGCAGCAGCCGCTCGCCGGCGGTGCCGGCGCCGACGATGATGGCCCGCTTGCCGCGCACCGGCCGGCGCCGCAGCGGCTCTTCCTTTATCCAGCGCAGCCAGCCGCGCTGGCCCCGGCTGGGGCGGCGGAACGGCTCCTCGCGCATCCAGCGGGCGACGAACCGCGCGCCCCCCGCCAGCAGCATCGTGACCAGCCAGTCGAGCAGCGGGATGACCGGCGCCATGCCGGCGAGCCGGTCGAGAAACCACAGCAGCGCCACGAACGCCAGTGTGCCGAGCGTGACGGCGGCCGTGAGCAGCTGCAGGTCGCGGATCCCCACCAGGGCCCAGTAGCCCTTGTACAACCCGAAGCGGTGAAACAGCGCCAGGCGCAGCACGAGGAGGTAGGGAAGCGTCTGCCAGTAGCGTTGCAGCTCAGCGGCGGGAATGCGGAAGTCGAAGCGCAGGGCGTAAGCCCCGAGGTAGGCAAGAGCGACCAGCCCGACGTGACCGAGGATGATGAGCAGACGGCGCTGCCGCGCCTGCAGGCGCGCCACGACGGTAGTAAGCGGAGGCATTGCGCCCGGAGTTACGCAGCATGCGGGCCACGACGGCGCTGGCGTCGAGCGCCTCACGATTCCGGAGACGCCGGAGACCGCGCACCAAAACGCCGCCGGATCGTGATGCGGCCTGCTGCCTTATGCCGGATTCCGCGCGCGTCCATCCGGCACCGAGCTTGCGTTGTACCCGCCGGTAATGGAGCGCAACGAGCGAGGCGAGATGACGGGACCGGAAGGCGCCGGCCTGACACCGTGGCGGCGGGGCGAGGCGCTGGACCGTCCGCTGGCCACGGTGCCGGCCGCTCACGGCGGCGCCGGCCTCGGCCAGCGGGAGCCGAGCGATTGGCAGCGCTATGCGATGGCGGTGATGCGCCACAAATGGATGGTCCTCGGCATCACCCTGGCGGGTACGCTCGCCGGCGTCATCGCGACGCGCTTTCTGGATCCGCGCTACACCGCGAAAGCCATCCTGTGGGTGGAGACCGCCGTGGGACGGGAGCGGGGCGTGCAGAGCGAACAGCTGCTCGACTCGCGCGGCTGGGTGGAGGTGGTGACGTCCAACGCGGTGCTCGACAGCGTGGTGCGGGAGCGCCGCCTGTTTCTCCGCCCCGAGTCGCCGGGCGACTCCGCCGTGCTGGCGTCCTTCGAGATCACGGATCGCGTGGTGCCGGGCCTCTATCGGCTGATCGTCGACCAGGCGGGCCGGGCGCTGCGGCTCGAGCTGGAGGACGGCACGACGGTGTGGCGCGGGCGCGTGGGGCAGCCGATCGGCCGCACGCTCGGCTTCGACTGGACGCCCCCGCCGGCGCTGCTGGACCCCGGCACGACGATCGGGTTTCGCGTCCACGCGGCGTCCGACGCCGCGGCGCAGCTCGCCGCCTCGCTCAAGCCGCGGCTCGACCCCGGCGGGAATTTCCTGCGGCTGCAGCTCAAGGGCACCGATCCCGTCGCCACGGCCGGGACGCTCAACGCCATCGCCAACCGCATCGTCGCGGTCGGGACGGAGATGAAGCGCCGCAAGTTCGAGGATCTGGCGGCGGTCTACGGGGAGCAGTACGAGAGCGCGCGGGACAAGCTCACCGGGGCGGAGGACTCGCTGCGCGACTACCAGCGGCGCATCGCCGGGTCGGCCGTGGTGCTCCAGGCGCCGCAGGGTCTGGTGAGCGGCGTGGACGCCGGCGGCGAGCCGGGCACGGCGGGGCGGCTGCGGGCGCAGGTGGACGAGCTGCGCCGCGACCGCGCCCAGATCGACCGGCTGGCGGCGCGGGCCACCAGCGGGGGCGTCTCGGCCGCGACCTGGGCCGCAATCCCCTCGGTCGCGAACGACCCGGCCATGACGGCGGCGCTGGAAGAAGTGGTCGCCAAGCAGGCCGAGCTGCGTTCCCTGCGCCACCAGTACACGCCGCAGGCCGCCCCGGTGCAGCAGCTCAGCGCCGAGATCGACCAGCTCGAGCGGCGCGACATCCCGTCCCTCGCCCGGCTGCTGTCGCGCCAGCTGGGCGAGCGGATCGCGATGACCGCCCCGCGGGCGGATACGGCCGTCCGCGTGCTCCAGGCCGTCCCGTCGGTGGCGCTGGAGCTGGGGCGCCTGACGCGCGAGAAGCAGATGGCGGAGGAACAGTTCCTCAACGTGGGCCGGCAGTTCGACGCCGCCAAGCTCTCGCTCGTGAGCAGCCTGCCCGATGTGCGCGTGCTCGATGCCGCGCTGGTGCCGCGCCGGCCGGGGAACAACTACGCGCCGCTGCTCATCCTCTTGGCGGCGCTGGCGAGCTTCGGGCTCGCCGTGGTCGGCGTGACCATCCGGGACCGGATGGATCCCAAGGTGCGCTACCCCGAGCAGATCACGGCCGGCATGCAGCTCCCGATTCTCGGCGCCGTCCCCCACGTGAGCTGGCGGCTGTCGTCCCACGGCGACGGACCGTCGCAGGTCATCGAAGCGTTGCGGGGCCTGCGCCTGCGCGTGCTGCACGCGCACGTGGGCGACGGGCCCCTGATGCTGACGGTGACGAGCCCCGGCATCGGCGACGGCAAGTCGTTCGTGTCGCTCAACCTGGCGCTGTCGTTCGCCGACGCCGGCTACAAGACGCTGCTGGTGGACGGCGACGTGCGGCGCGGCGGGCAGCACAAGGCGTTGAAGACGCCGTCCACGCCGGGGCTCACGGACGTCGTCGCCGGCCTGGTGCCGCTCGGCGAGGCGCTGCGCCCGACGTCCTACCCGGGGCTCACGTTCCTGAGCTCGGGCACCCGGATGCAGCGGGCCCCCGAGCGGCTGCTGTCGCAGAGTATGCGCGACCTGATGGCCACGTTGCACTCGATGTTCGACATCGTCATCGTGGACACGCCTCCGCTCGGCGCCGGCGCCGATCCCCTCATCATCGGCACGCTCACGGAGAACCTGATGCTCGTGCTGCGCACCGGGATGTCGGATCTGCGGATGGCCGGCACCAAGCTCGAAGTCCTGAACTCGCTGCCGGTGCGCGTCATCGGCGCCGTGCTCAACGACGTGCGCTCGAGCGGCGTGTACCGCTACTACATGTACTCATCGGCGGAATACGAGCTGGTGGACGACGACGGCGCCGGCCCCACCAGGGAGGCGCTGCCGAGCGTTCTCGGAGGAAGGACATGAGAAACCGATGGTGGAGGTTGTGGAGCATGGTGTCCCTCGTCGGCGCGGCCCCGGTCGCGGCGCAGAGCGACGCGGTCCTCGCCGAACGGCCGCTCGCGACGCGCGCCGAGCTGGAGGAGTTGGCCGAGCGGGTGAGCGCCAAGGACGGGAATCCGGAGCTGGTCGCCCGGATCCGCGAGCGGCTGGCGGAAGGCGACTTCCGCCGCGGCGACCGGCTCGCGCTCGAGGTCCAGGCGGAGTCCACTCTCACCGACACGTTCACCGTGAGCGCCGAGCGCGACCTGCTGCTCCCGTCACCGACGGTGGGGACGCTGTCGCTGCGGGGTGTGCTGCGCTCGGAGCTGCAGGCGAAGATGGCCGAGTACGTCGCCCGCTTCGTCCAGGACCCGGTGGTCCGGGCATATCCCCTGATCCGCCTGTCGGTCCAGGGCGAAGTCACGCGCGGCGGCATCTACGCGGTGGCGGCGGGCGGCACGCTGGCCGACGTCGTGATGGCCGCCGGCGGCACGACGCAATATGCGACCACGCGGGAGATGCGCATCGAGCGCAACGGCCGGCCGATCTGGGAGGGTGCGTCGTTCGAGGTGTCGATCGACGAGCTGGCGTTGCGCAACGGCGATCAGGTGTTCGTCGGCTCGAATCGGCCCGGCCGCACCACCGAGAACCTGCGCTTCGTCGCCCTGCTGATCAGTATCGCCGGCGGAATCTACGGGCTGAGCCGCATCTTCTAAGTACGGGATGCGGGATATCCCGCATCCCGCGTCGTATATTCATCGCAACAAAACGCGCCTCGCGGCCGCTTTTCGGTTACCGTCGCTCGCCGGGCCACCGTAGGTTCGCGCATGTCGAACGGCGGTGTGCGCAGCGACCCGGCGAGCTGGACCGATCCGCGCCACCAGCGCGGGCTCGCCGCCGAGGAGCAGGCGATGCGCTACCTGCAGAGCGCCGGCTGGCACATCGTGGCGCACCGGTTTCGGGTGGGGCACGTGGAGCTGGACCTGGTGGCGCGGCGCGGCCACCTGGTCGCATTCGTCGAGGTGAAGGCGCGGCGGGGCAACGCGTTCGGCAGCCCGTTCGAGGCGATCACGGGCGCCAAACGCCGCGAGATCGTGAAGGCGGCGCGGGTCTGGGTGGACCGCTACGGCACGCCGTCGGACGTCTACCGCTTCGACTGTATCGGCTTCACCGACAATAAGTTGGAGCATCTGGAGGACGCGTTCCGTCCGGGATGGCGGTGACGCCAGTTTCGGTATATATTCGGGCCCTCACCCATCCCGAATGCGGGGGCTCGCACCCTATGCTGAGGCCACCAATGGCGGCAGAGACCTCCAAGCTGTCCGACGAGCGTCGCAAGGCGCTGAACCTGGCGATTTCCCAGATCGAAAAGACGTGTGGCAAGGGGTCGATCATGCGCATGGGCGCTGACACGCCGCAGGTGCGCGTGAGCGCGATCTCGACCGGCGCGATCAATCTCGATGCCGCGATCGGCATCGGCGGCATCCCGCGCGGCCGGGTCACGGAGATCTTCGGTCCCGAATCGAGCGGCAAGACCACGCTGGCGCTGCACGTCGTCGCCCACGCGCAGCGGGCGGGCGGCGCCGCCGCCTACATCGATGCCGAGCACGCGCTCGACGTGGAATACGCGAAGAAGCTCGGCGTGGACATCGAGAATCTGCTCGTCTCGCAGCCCGATACGGGGGAGCAGGGCCTCGAGATCTGCGAGATCCTGGTGCGCTCGGGAGCGGTGGACGTCGTGGTCGTGGATTCGGTGGCGGCGCTCGTGCCCAAGGCCGAGATCGAGGGCGAGATGGGCGACTCGCTGCCCGGCCTCCAGGCGCGGCTGATGAGCCAGGCGCTGCGCAAGCTGGCCGGGGCAATCAGCCGCTCGCGCACCTCCGTGATCTTCATCAATCAGCTGCGCGAGAAGATCGGGGTCATGTTCGGCAATCCCGAGACGACGAGCGGCGGCCGGGCGCTCAAGTTCTACGCCTCCGTCCGGCTCGACATGCGGCGCATCGGTCCGGTGAAGGACCGCGAGCTGGTGATCGGCAACCACGTGCGGGTGAAGGTCGTGAAGAACAAGGTCGCCCCGCCGTTCCGTCAGGCGGAGTTCGACATCATGTTCGACGAGGGGATCAGCCACGAGTCGCTGCTGGTGGACATCGCGGCGGAGGCGGGGATCATCGAGAAGGCGGGGGCGTGGTACTCCTACGGCAAGGAGCGGATCGGGCAGGGGCGGGAAAACGCGAAGCTGTACCTCAAGGACCATCCCGACATGTCCGCGGAGGTCGAAGCGCGTGTGAAGGAGCACCTCGGCGTCGCCTCCCCCCCGGGTGACGAGGAGGCCTCCCCGAGCGAGGAATGATCCTCACCGGGCTCGCCCCCGATCCCCGCCGGCCGGCCTACCGGGTCGTCGAGGTGGATCGGGGGCGTTTTGCGTCCCTCCCGGCCGACGCGCTCGTGGGCCTCGGGCTGGTCGTGGGCGAGGAGATCGCGCCGCGCGCCTATGCCCGGCTGCAGGAGCTGGCCGACCTCGAGGCGGCGCATCGCGCTGCGCTGCGCGCGCTGGCGCGGCGCGCGCATGCGCGCTTCGATTTGCGGCGCCGCTTGCTCCAAAAACAACATCCGCCCGCGGCGGTGGACGGCGCGCTTCACCGCCTGGCCGCGCAACACCTGTTGGACGATGCACGATTCGCCGTGGACTACGCGGCGGCCAAGGCTGCGCGTGGCCGGGGCCCGGCACGGCTCCTGCGTGATCTGTTGAGCCAGGGCGTGGACCGGCGCCTGGCGGAAACGGCGGTGCGCACGGCGCTCGCGGCCGAGGGTGTCGACCCCCTCCGCACGGTGCGCGCCCTGGCCGAAAAGCGGGCGCGGCAGCTCGCCGGGCTGCCGCCGCCCGTGCGCCGGCGGCGCCTCGCCGCCTTCCTGGCGAGGCGTGGGTTCGCGGCCGCGGACATCAGGAACGTCGTGAACGCACTATGATGAACGACAGCGCCGTCGAAGCGCAGCGGCTGGAAGCGGCCTACGACAAGCGGCCCCAGCGCAGCTCGTGGTCGTCCGCCGGCCACCTGTTCGGCCAGCAGGAGCGCGAGCGCCTCAGCCTGGCCCTGCTGCGGCGCCATCGCTACCTGCCGCTCGACGACAAGACGATCCTCGAAGTCGGCTGTGGCTCGGGAACGTGGATCCTGCAGTTCATCCGCTGGGGCGCGCGGCCCGAGCATATCGCGGGCCTCGACGTCCGCCCCCGGGCCATCGCCCAGGCGCGGAGCCGGGTGCCGGCGGCCGTGCGGCTCGAGCTCGCCAATGCGGCCGCGCTCCCGTTCCCGGCCGACGCGTTCGATCTCGTGCTGCAAGCGACGGTGTTCACCTCGGTGCTCGATCGCGACCTGCGCCGCCAGATCGCATCCGAGATGATTCGCGTCGTCAAACCCACCGGCCTGATCATGTGGTACGACTTCCAGGTGAACAACGCGCGCAATCCGGATGTCCGGGCGGTCCCGGCGCACGAAATCCGGGACCTGTTCACCGGCTGCCGCATCGAGCTGCGGCGGGTCACCCTGGCGCCGCCGGTGATCCGGTGGCTGGCGCCGCACTCCTGGCTGGCGACGTATCTGCTCAGTCAGATTCCCCCGTTCTGTACCCACTGTCTGGGAGCCATCACCAAGCGTCCGAGCGCGACGTAACCGAAAGGCGTCTATATTCGTCGGCATGCGCTCCACCGCAATCCGCCGGACGTTTCTGGAGTTCTTCACCGCCCGCGGACACCGCGAGGTCCCGAGCGGGCCCCTGGTGCCGCCGGACGACCCCACGCTGCTGTTCACCAACGCGGGAATGGTGCAGTTCAAGCGCGTGTTCCAGGGGCTGGAGCGGCGCGACTACCGGCGCGCCGTGAGCTGCCAGAAGTGCGTGCGGGCGGGCGGGAAGCACAACGATCTCGAGCAGGTCGGCCATACCGCCCGCCACCACACCTTCTTCGAGATGCTCGGCAACTTCTCCTTCGGCGACTACTTCAAGAAGGACGCGATCGCGTACGCCTGGGAGTGGGTGACGAGCGAGCAGCGGCTGGGCATCGATCCCGACCGGCTCTACGTCACGGTGCATCACTCGGACGACGAGGCGCGCAGGCTGTGGCGCCAGGTCACCGGCATCGCCGACACCCGGATCTTCGGCCTCGGCGACAAGGACAACTTCTGGCAGATGGCCGACACGGGGCCGTGCGGACCGAATTCTGAGATCCTGGTCGATATTCGCGGGAAGCGGGATGCGGGAAGCGGGAAGCGGGAACTGGCTCTCGAGGAGTTCGTTGCGCTGAGCGAGGAAGGTAAGCTGCTGGAGATCTGGAACCTCGTGTTCATGCAGTACGACTTGC
>JBOHSP010000178.1:0-2395 GCA_050733275.1 Gemmatimonadales bacterium | reverse complement strand
GTGCTGTTTCGTATCCTCACGGGCGCGGCGCTGGCGGGCGTCTATCCCCCCGGGATGAAAATCGTCGCGGGGTGGTTTCGCGAAGGCCGCGGCTGGGCGCTCGGCGTGATGGTCGGCGCGCTCACGCTCGGCTCGGCGACGCCGCACCTGCTGCGCTGGAGCGTCTCCCCCGACGCGTGGCGGCTCGTCCTGATGCTCGCCGCCGGCTGCGCCATCGCCGGCGCCGCGCTGGTCCTGCTGGTGCCGCACGACGGTCCGTTCGCCGCGCCCTCGCCGAAGTTCTCGTGGAGCGCCGCGCCCCGCATTCTCCGCGATCCCGCCGTCCGGCTCGCGAATCTCGGCTATCTCGGGCATATGTGGGAGCTGTACGCGATGTGGACGTGGATGGCGGCGTTCGTGGCGGCGAGTGAACGGTTGCGTCAGGGGCCGGCCGCCGACGTCACCGGCCGCGCCGCCCTGATCACCTTCGCGGTCGTGGGCAGCGGCGCGGTGGGCTGCTGGCTGGCCGGCCGGTTCGCCGACCGCTGGGGGCGCACGCTGGTGACGAGCGCGGCGATGGCCGCGTCCGGCGCATGCGCGCTGTTGGTCGGCCTATTCTTCGGCGGCTCGCTGCTCTGGCTGCTTCCCCTGCTGCTGCTGTGGGGCGTCACTGTCGTCGCCGATTCGGCGCAGTTTTCGACGGCCGTGAGCGAGCTCGCGCCGGCCGAGTACATCGGCACCGCGCTGACGTTGCAGACGAGTCTGGGATTCCTGCTCACCTGCGCGACGATCTATCTCCTGCCCGCGGTCGAAGCGGCCGTCGGGTGGCGCTGGAGCATGAGCGTGTTGGCCATCGGTCCCGTCATGGGCGTCGCGGCGATGCTGACCTTGCGGGCGAGACCGGAAGCGGCACGGCTCGCGGGGGGCCGTCGCTGACCTAGGGCACGACGAGGATGCCGACTTCGCCGCCGTAGTCGTCGGGAATCCGGGTGGTGCCGGAGGGCGCGACCCAGGCGGCCCCATCGATGCGAATGGCGAGGCGGTGGATGCCGCGCTCCAGAGCCAGCACGATCTCCCAGGATCCCGTTACGCCCGGCGATCGGGCGAGCAACACGGGCTGCCAGTCGCTAAAGTCTCCCGCCAGCTCGACGACACCGGCGGCGGGGGCGTGCACCAGGAGCCGCACGCCCATCGGCGCATCGGCGATCTCGATGCGTGCCGCGCCGAGCGGTGCGGAGCTGTTGCCCGAGGAACCGTTGGCCCGCCGCGTCGATTCGACGTCCGAGCGGGTGGTTGGCGCGCGGCGCAGCCGACCGACCCGGAGCGCGACGGTGACGTAGCGGCCGGCGATGCTGCCGCTGATGACATCGGTAGGATACCGGCCGCCGCCGAGCACCAGGGACACATGGCGATTGAGGTCCACGGTGGCGCTGGTCTCGAAGTAGACGCCGCGGCCGCCGCCGCGGCTCCAGAAGCGCGTGCCCGCACTTGCTTCGACGAGCAGCGCGCCGGAGCGCCAGCGGGTCGCGGCGCGGGCGTCGCTGTAGACGGTGTCGCCCACCGTCGAGCGGTCGAGTGACGCCTGCACCGTCAGTCCGTTCCACAGCCACCACGCGCCGGCCCCGACGGTGATCACGGGCCGCTGGCCGGAGCCGAAGGACGCCCGGCCCGCGCCCGCTCCGACCCAGAAGCCGTGATCCGCGCTCATGCGGTGTAGCCGCCCTTCCAGGAGTCCGTGATCGAAGCTCGCGAAGTTGGCATACTCGCTCGCGCCGATCGACGCGCTGATCTCGCCGCGCCATCGCCCGCCGAGCTCCGCGAGGAAGGCGCCGCGCAGCTGCCCGTCGAGGCTATGATTGCCGCTCTCGAACCGCAGGTAGGTCGCGCGCGCGCTCACGATGCCGCGCCCTCCCCGCGGCTCCCAAAACAGCGACGGTGTGACCGAGACGGCGCCCGAACGGAGGAAGCCGTCGTAGCGCACGGAGGACAAGCCGAAGTCAATGGTGCCGCTGACCTGGGCCAGGGCAGGGGCGGGCCGGACGGGACCGATTGCGAGCGCCAGGCAGCAGCCGACGAGCGCTCTGGCCCCGGTCCGCGTCACGGGATCCGGCTAGGGGCGGCGGGGCGGGGGGGGATTGCCCGAGCCGGTGGCGCCGGTGAAGTCCCCGGCCTCGAGCCTGACGGGAGACCCAGCGAGGACCTCCCCCGCGGCCACGGCCGGTGGCGCGCCGAGCGCGATGTCGCGCTCCACCGCCCGGCGAAACTCTACCAGGTCTTGGTCCTCCGCGCTCGGAGCGAGCGCGAGCACGGCGGCGGCCGCGCTGTCGGCCGGCACGCCGCTGGCCGCGAGATCGGCGACGACGGCGAGGGCCATGGTGAGCGAGAACGGCGGCCGCCGGATGTCCCGCAGCCGCGT